>JAJDAE010000205.1 GCA_029262035.1 Candidatus Zhuqueibacterota bacterium | reverse complement strand
GATGAAAGTCAAACCAACGCCACCGACTTTTTAAAGATTAGGGCGGATAGGATCGATAATTTAAAGCGGTCTATAGAAGGGTATGACAAAAATTGGGAAGTAGTGCAAATTTACAATCCCGGCCCGCGCGACGAGTATATAAATGTTTTGTTCCGGCAAAAAAATCTGGCCTGACAACGAACTGTATCAAACTACAATTGGCAATTACAATTCCTTGCAGGAAACAAATCCATTTTAAACGAGATACATTTATCATCAACCACCGTGCAAATATTTGAAAATTAAAACGGATTTCCACCTGCACACCAACGATGACCGTGTCGATAACATTCATCACACTGCCAAAGAGCTCATCGACAAAGCAGCGGCAAACGGTTTCAGCGCCCTTGCCATTACAAACCACGACACCTTCACTTTTAGTAAAAGCCTAAAAAGCATTGCCGAAGATTGCGGTATACTTCTTATTCCCGGTATTGAAAAAACTATCCACGGCAAACATGTTTTGATTTTAAATGCGAGTCCGGGCATTGAAAAAATCAAAAATTTTAAAGAACTAAAATCTGCTAAAAAACAAGACGATCTTTTTATCATCGCGCCTCACCCCTTTTACCCGACGGGTACTTGCCTAAGAAACAAACTACTTCAAAATATTGAATTATTCGACGCCATTGAATTCTCGTACTTTTACACAAAATGGTTTAATTTCAATAAAAAGGCCGTTCAGGTTGCCCGGCAATACGACCTGCCGCTTATTGGAAATTCCGATTGCCATCTGCTCGAATTTTTTGGCATTTGCCATTCCCGGCTCGAAGTAGAAGCTACTACGCAGGAGGACATATTCCACGCCATCAAAAACAAAAAGATTGAAATAAAAAGCCACCCTGATACGCTGCAACAACTGGCAAAAATTATTTTGACCATGGAAACCAGCAAAGTAAAAAAGGTCTGGAAGAAAATCCGTACCGAAAAGCAAACAACCACGAAATATCTTCTGGATAGTTGAAATTATAATTTATAGGTCACATCCTCTTTAAACAAAAGCATCCGGTAAAGTTGGGTGGCTTTTCCAAGTCCTGCTGCTTGCAACAATACTGTCACTCCATCTTCCTAATCGCTCTAACTGAATATCATTTCCCCCATTTTCTATTGCTCCGAAGTATCAAATAACTGTCAAATTAAATCAATATAGAATTTGTAACTTAGTCGAAATTGCATATATTCAAAAATTAATTTTTAACCGGATAAAAACAAATGTTTGACAAAATTAAGGCCGCTGCCAAAATCCTGGAGGGACAGGCAAATATCACCCCCGTAATGACATCCCGCACACTTAACGATCTGGTTGGGAGCCAGGTTTTTCTAAAATGTGAAAACTATCAACGGGTGGGCGCATTTAAGTTTCGTGGAGCTTTTAATGCCATGTCGCAACTCACGGAGGAAGAAAAACGGGTAGGCGTTATCACATATTCTTCCGGAAACCATGGACAGGCTATTGCTTTGGCGGGCAAACTGCTCAACGTACAAACGACTATCATCATGCCCGGGAACGCACCGGTAACCAAACGCAAAGCTACTGAGGGCTATGGTGCAACCGTTCTTGAATTTGATCCGGAAAAGACCACCCGGGAGGATTTTGCTAAAGCTCTTTTAGAAGAAAAGCCGCTAACACTCATTCCACCTTACGACCATGAAAATGTCATCGCCGGTCAGGGCACAGTGGCCATAGAATTACATAAACAAATTACAGGGTTGGATTTAATTTTAGCGCCCTGCGGCGGCGGCGGGCTATTGAGCGGCACCGCAGTCTCCACCAAAAATATCAATCCCAAATGTAAAGTTATCGGAATTGAACCGGAACTCGCAGATGACGCCACAAAATCTTTTCGCACCAAAACACTTCACACTGCAAAAAACCCACCTACAATTGCCGATGGCACACGGACGCCTTCGCTGGGCAAACTCACATTCCCCTTAGTTTTAGATTATGTTGACGACATGCAAACTGTCACCGAAAAAGCAATTATCAAGGCAGTGCAATTTTTATTTTATCGGATGAAACTAGTGGTTGAACCATCCGGAGCATTGGGAGTAGCAGCGCTCTTAAGCGATATTGTTAAACCAGGTTCAAAGACAGGGATCATTCTTAGCGGCGGCAACATTGACTCAAAAACTATGACAATGATTTTGGAGCACAGAGTTTAAAACAAAGGAAAACTTGAAAGGGAAAATACATGGGCAATAATTTTAAAAAAATCAGTTCATTTTTAAACCGGCAATAGAGTTTGATAATAAAGTTTGACTACATAAAGCGCCTACCAATTGCTTACGAAGTGCCCCCCAATGCTCATGAAACGGACACGGGTTTTCATCGCTACAATCAGAAAAACCCAACACACAATTTTGCGTTAACGCAGAACCATCTATAATAGTGACAATTTCCATCAGAAAGATTTGATCCGCAGGTTTTGCAAAAGAGAACCCTCCACCCCTGCCTTTTGCAGATTTTAAAATTTTACCAGTAACCAATAATTGAAAAGTTTTGGCTAAAAAAGGCGCCGGTGTTTTGGTTCTCTCAGCAAGCTCTTGCACCTTCCATGATTTCTCTTGCGGGTTTTGCGCCATTTCTACAAGGCCGCGAATTGCATACCCACAAGCTTTGCTAAATATAATCGCCATATCTCTTGCACCTCAAATAGCTGCTATATCTTTGATATAAAGTTACAATAAGTAAATTCAAAAATCAGTAAAAAACAATTGCAATCAATATAATAATTATTATATATAATACAATAATAAGATAATTTAATCTTGTTAAAATCTTCTCACTAATATTTTTGAACTATGGAGGAAAAAATGAAGCAAAGTGTGTTAGTAATTGCGTTTATTGTAATGGTGAGTAATCTGGTTGCTCAAACACAAGTTCCTATTAAGTTCGACGGCCAAGTTCGAACCCGAAGTGAAGCCGACGGCCGCGACTTTGATAGCAACACGGATGTAAACACCTTTACAATGCTCAGAACACGTTTCGGCGCTGCCATTCAACCCAGTTCCGATGTTAACGTTTATATTCAAATTCAAGATTCTCGTGCATACGGAACCGAACCAAACACTTTGTCAAATACCGCAAACCTTGACATCCATCAGGCATATTTTCAGGTAAATGACCTCTGGGGTAAAGCCATTGATCTTAAGGTGGGTCGGCAGGAAATGGCTTATGGCGGTCAAAGGTTAATCGGCAGCGTTGGCTGGAGTAATGTAGGCCGGTCATTCGACGGTGCCAAGCTGACTTTCGGTAAAAAAAATACTTTTGATTTGTTCAGCATGATCATTGACGAAGACAATACACCCGTAGGCGGGCCGGCAACACCAACAACAACAGCAGGCCGTGCCAATACAGATTTTAATTTTTTTGGTGCGTATTATAAACACCGTAAGAATGCTAATTATATGGTTGATATTTATGGCCTTTTTGAGTCAGATCTTAATGAAACCCTTCCGGGTGAAAATGACTTAAACAGGCTTACGGTTGGTTCTTATAACAAAGGAAAACTTGGTAGCAACTTTAATTTTGAAACCGAAGTTGCACTACAGCTTGGCAAACGCAGGGGAGCAGACGTTTCGGCTTTTATGCTAACAGGCGCAGTTGGGTACACATTTGCAACAGCCAAAAAGCCAAGGATAAGCGTTGGTATAGATTACCTTTCAGGCTCAGAAGTGGGTGACTCAGACTATAAAACATTTGATACAATGTTTGCAACCAATCATAAATTCTATGGCTACATGGATTATTTTATCAATGTTCCTCTTAACGTAGGGGGATTTGGGTTGCAGGATATCATGGTCAAAGCTTATTACCCATTCTCTAAAAACCTAAAATTCAATGCTCATTTTCATAACTTTCAAACCGCTAAAGGGGATGAAAAAAATCTTGGCAATGAACTGGATCTCGTATTGAATTACAAATACAATTCAGCCGCATCTTTCATTTTCGGTGTTTCTGCCTTTATCCCCGGAAACTTGTTTAAACAAGTATTTGGCGGTGAAGATTTAGGTTTTTGGTCACACACAACTTTAGTAGTTAGTTTTTAAGCATCTTTTATTGGCTTGAGCAATGCTAAGTAATTATAAGTGTCCGGTTCTATGTTTCTTTAGAAAGATTGATAATTTGTGCTCTATTTAACCGGACACTTATGCTGAACAGAATAATCCATTTAAAATAAAGGAAATTACAATGTCCTGCAAAACCGTATTTTTCATGGTTGTCCTTTTTTCATTTTACACGTTAAGCTATGCGCAGGATTGTGTAGAATGTCACAAAGAGATTACACCCAATATTGTAACCGATTGGCAAATCAGTAAACACAGCTCCGAAGAAGTCACCTGCGATGCTTGTCACGGAGAAGGTCACACTTCTGCTAATGATGTTGAAAAAGTAGAACTCCCAACTCCTGAAACCTGTAATCAATGTCATGAAGATCAAGTAGCACAGTTTAAAGGTGGTAAACATGCTGCAGCGTGGGCTGCCATGAACGCAATGCCAACCACCCACTGGCTGCCAATGTCATTGACTCAAGGCATGGATGGTTGTGGAGGCTGCCATAAAATTGGATTGAAAAGTGATGAGGAAATGAAAGCGCTGAAAGCACAAGGCAGCGGCTTTGGTCTGGCCTCGTGTGATGCCTGCCATACCCGGCATACATTTTCAAAGAAAGAAGCACAACAGCCACAGGCTTGTCAAACCTGCCACATGGGTTTTGACCATCCGCAGTGGGAAATGTATTCTTCTTCAAAACATGGTGTACGTTACCTATTAAAGCAAAACGGTGTACTGAGTGAATCCACAGCCGCCCCAACCTGCCAGACCTGTCATATGCCGGAAGGCGACCATGGCGTTAAAACTGCCTGGGGATTCCTGGCCGTAAGACTGCCTTTGCCTGAAGATGAACAATGGAAAGCCGACCAGGTAACCATCCTGCAGGCGCTGGGTGTGCTTGATCCCGAAGGCAATCCAACAGCTCGTCTGGATGTTGTGAAAGCAGCAGACGTTGCCCGGCTAACCCAGGAAGATTTCGACATAGAACGCAACAAAATGCTAAAAGTTTGCAGCGAATGCCACTCGGACAATTTCGCCAAAGCAGAAATGGAACGCGGCGACGAGATGATAAAACAAGCTGATCGCTTACTGGCTCAGGCAATTCTTATTATTGCTGATTTATACAAGGATGGTATTCTGGAGAAGCCTGAATCCTACGCTTATAATTTTCCTGATTTATTGACCTTCCATGACGCGCCAACAACAATTGAACAAACGCTTTTTGAAATGCACCTCAAGCATCGGATGCGAGCTTTTCAAGGCGCTTTTCATTCAAATCCGGATTATACTCTGTGGTATGGATGGAGTGAAATGGTGCGCGACCTCTCGGAGATTAAAGAGGCGGCAGAGGAATTAAGAGCAAAGAAATAAAACTAGTGAAATAGCTTTTATTAACTCGATCCCAATTTGCTAAATCAGCTTCATGGTTTGTAGTTGGGATCGAGTTTTTTTTAAACCTGATTACCGTCCCGGTCTTCCACCATATCGCAAACAATCACCGAAGTATCAACCGGAGCTACAAAAATAACTTATTAGAAATTATCCAAATTATTTTTTCTCTCAAAGTTGTATCAATTGCATATTTAACTAACGATGATGGAAGTCAAACGTGAGTAGGATAATTTTCTTTCAACAAGAATGGAAATTGCATTAGCCTCATAATTAACGTATATTTAGTACTCCAAAATCAGGAACTGTAATGATAAAAATTTTCAACCTGCTAAACTTTTTGGTTTTAATTTTTTTTGTAGAAGTTGTAAGTGCTCAATCCCCGTATAAATTTAAAACGGGTAAAGAACTGGCTCTGCTCGGCTCAGGTATTGGTATGCATACACTTGGCTTTCTTCTACATCAAATCCAACAACCACTCACTGCCGGACAAGTTAAAGAATTAACGCCCAAGAGCATCAACCGTTTGGATAGAGGCGCCATATCTCATTGGTCTCCCAAAACCCAAAAAACAGGAACGATGCTACTCGGTATTAATGTTCTGCTTCCATTGAGCCTGTTGCTGTCGGGAAAAGTCCGTAGCGACTTGGAAAATCTGGCTACACTTTATTCAGAAACGATGTTTTTCGCACTGGGCTCAGCGTTAGTTTCAAAACCCACTATCGGCCGCAACAGACCTTTCGTATATAATACAAACCTTCCTCTCGAAAAAAAAACCACACGTTATGCCCGCCGCTCTTTTTACTCCGGGCATGCTGTAACTGCATTTGCCGCTTCTGCCTTTTTTGCAAAAGTCTATTCGGACTATTTCCCCAACTCAAAATATAGAAGTGTTGTGTGGTGCGGCGCACTTTTACAGGCAAGTGTTGTGGGATACACACGCTACAGGGCGGGCAAACACTTCCCAACAGATATTCTAACCGGCGCAATTGTAGGGGCTTTTATAGGGTTTATCATTCCTGAGATTCATAAACAGGAAAAAAATTCATTGACTGAACCGCAACCTGACATCGCGTTTTCATTTTCATTTTAAAATATAATTTCACCCTTATGGCAAAGAAAAAAAACACTTTAGAAAAAATCGGTTTCCGGTATGCGTGGAACGGTATTGCGGGCGCTCTTAAAAAGGAGCATAATCTTAAAGTTCACCTGATTGCTGCAATTTTCGTTGTTCTTGCCGGCTTTGGGTTGAAAGTATCTTTGACGGAATGGCTATTCCTGATAGTTGCTATCATGGCGGTTTTGGTTGCCGAGCTTTTTAATACGGCCATCGAAGCGCTGGGTGATGTGGTTTCTACAAACCAGGATCCCAACATCGGTTTTGCCAAGGATGCCGCTGCGGGCGCTGTTTTGATCACGGCCATTTTTTCTGCAATTACAGGCTTGATTATTTTTTCACCAAAAGTAGTGCATCTGTTTTTTTAGAAGAAAAAGCAGCCCCTTCATTTCGTCCGATTGGTTTCATTCTTGGATATATGGCAGGAGGGAATACGTGTTACTTTCAGCCATTTATAAACGGCAAATAATATCAAATAAAAATGTAAGAAATTCAAGTATTGTAAAGACATAGTCTGAAAAGACGCGCGGCCACATCTCTACGGGTTTATTCGGTCACCTTAAAAAATTTCTCCCGAACCCAAAGCCCAAATATGATCAGAATTAAAATATAAATCGGAGTGTTACCAATCATCGAATAAACTGTTCGTGCCGGCTGTTCCGGCAGATACAAAGTCGCATTAATTGTGTCCTGCACATATAATCCGGTGTTTTTGGAAATAGTGCGACCAGCCGAATCTAGAATCTGTGAACTACCCGTATTCAATACGCGCACTAAAGGCTTTCTATATTCAACCGCCCGAGGACGCGCCATTTGTTTATGTAAATGCGAGGCATCTGTTTTCCCAAACCAACCATCGTTGGTTACGTTTACGAAAAAGTCCGCTTTTTCATGGTCGAACCCGTCGATAAAACCGGCAATAATATCTTCGTAACAGATCAGCGGCAGCCAGTTAATATTTTCTTTCAATTTAAAAACAGGCTTTTCTTCACCGTGAGTGAAATGTGAAATGGTTTCAGGCAACCATTGTTCCAGAAAGGGGAACGTTTCGAGAAAAGGAATATATTCCCCAAACGCCAGCAAGACAATTTTACGATACTTGCTCTCAACTTTGCCTTCAGTATCCAGCACAATTTGTGTGTTGTAATACTCCCGTCTGCCACTCTCTTTTTTTTCGCCCAACTCAACCGAGCCTGCTGCAACCCCAACCCCGTTTCTTTTGGCTAAATCCGCTATCGGGTTTAAAATCCGCTCATAGCTCATAATCGGGAAATGCACCCCGCCTTCCGGCCACACAACCAGATCGGTTTTTCCGGGGTGAGACTCGATGGCTTTTTGTGATAAATGAATGATATTGTAAAATTCTTTTAACCTTTCATCAACACTTTGGCTCTCTCCATAAAATTTCTCCATGGCCGTATTGGTCTGAATAAGAGAGAGGCCTACAGCTTTTTTACCGGGCGCCTCATTATTATTATACCGTTCTAAAGCCCAGCTGCCATACCCTAAAATTACAGCCAAAAATAAAAACTGGCCGGCAAATAAAACTTTTCTTTCAGAAAAAAGCTGTTGCCGGTTTTGCCACAGCCAATACGGAATATGGATAACGGTAATTGCCACAAAACTCAATCCGATAATGCCCCAGATATCAGCTGTCTGGTACAAAACCAGTACCGAATCCAGGCTGGCACCAAAGTACCAGGGAAAGACCTGCGGATTGACCTGCTCTGCAAAACAAAAAAATGCGGCAATAATAAACGGATTTGATTTTTCACCAAAGAAGCGTTCCAGATATGCCCACAAAACAAAATTGAGATTATTGAACAGGCTAAACAAAAGTAATACGCCAAGCGCTGCCAAAAACGGCATCCCGCCAAAATCAATTGCCACATGTTGAATCCAGCCAAAACCACCCAGGTTGGTAACCGTTGCCATAATCCAATAAGCTGTCATTTTTTTTCGAATTGGCAACCGGCGCATGCCATTTAAAAAAAATGGCAGCAAAAATAAAATCGGAAAAATATTATAACCTTCGAAGGCCAGAAAAATACAACAACCGGCAAGAACAGGATATATAAATTGCAGAACTTTTTCAGAGTTTAATTTAGAAATCACATCTTGCGCCACGCTTCTCTCCCCTTATAAAAGTAAACTAAATCAGCTCGACTGTAAATTGCCAAGAAGTTACAAATTTAATTTAAAGAAACAAACGCATTGCGCAATGCTCATTGAGTTAAAGGTTCAGTATTCGCTAAGAATTGTTCTTGCTATTTACATGGAATTCTCATAAAATCAGTACTTCCTTTCCAGTTAAAATTCATTCAACATTTCAATGAAAATGAAAAAACAAATACTTTTATCACTAATCCTCCTGCCTTGTTTTTGCGCGCCATACGCATACGCACAAAAAAAAGAAATAAAAAAAGAGACAAAAATTGACACCCTGCGCATGCTCTTTTTGGGTAACAGCTACACGTACTATAATAATTTACCGGGAATTATAGCCCAGGTTATTGAGGCAAATTCGCCGAAAATCGTTGAGACTGAAATATTTGCAAAAGACGGCCAATCTTTATCCAGCCATTTGAAGGACCCGAAAGTAAATAAAACCATTGAAACCGGTAAATGGGATTTTGTGGTTTTGCAGGACCAATCTGGTAATGCCATCTCGCGTCGGCGGGAGTTTCAGGAAAGCGTTCGACTCTTTACTGCCAAAATACGAAAAGCAAAAGCTAAGCCACTTTTATATCTTACCTCAACTTCAAAATCGCGTTTGCGCTTGCAGGATAGAATTAATGCTGAGTATAAAAAAGCAGGTAAAAAAAATGGTATTCAGGTTATTCCGGCGGGAATCATTTTTAAAAAAGCTTATGAAGAACGCCCGAAACTCGGGTTGTATCACCGCGATGAAATTCATCCCAGCCCGGTAGGCTCTTATTTAATTGCCTGCGTGTTTTACTCTTCAATGATAAAACGGCCTATTTTGTGGCGGCCTGAAATCGCCGGTTCGTTCGGTCTGGCAAAAGAAGACGATGGCTATATCCGGGAATTGCCAGGAAAATAAATGAATAGCATTCAGTTAAGTCTCTGGCAGGTTTTGTTAAGTTTTGTGGCCTTGCACGGATATTTTCTATCCGTGGTTTTATTCGTGAATAAAAAAGGCTCCAAAACAGCCAACCATATTCTGAGCGCTCTGGTCTTCTGCATTTCGGTTTTACTCACGGATTATATTTTTTCTAATATCGGGCTGTCCAGGTGCTGGCCGCACCTTATCCTGGCAGCCTTCCCGCTTTGGTTTTTTATAGGGCCGCTGTTTTATTTTTATTTTATGACAGCGCTCAATACGGACAGAAAATGGCAGCAGCGGGATTTACTACATTTTTCCCTCGTAGCCCTCGCGGCGTTAAACTTACTGCGGTTTTACTTGCTGGATGCGCCGACAAAACTCACCGTTGTTTTCGAAAGAAGTACCTCTGACTATGAAATTTTGCCGGATATGCTGATGACCGCCTTGTTTTCCCTGCAAGCGGTCTATTATATTTTTAAGGTATTGGCTGCGCTCAAAAACTATGAACAAAAATACATGGGACAGGTCTCAAATACCATTATTCAGCGCATCGATTGGCTCAAGCTTTTGTTGCGAATGTTCATCATTTTTTTAATAAGCGACCTCGCCATTTCCAACCTGCTGGCTTTTTGGGGGCAGTACAGCGCCATCTATGTTTTTGCGGCGTATTTCCTGATTGCCATTTTTGTTTATGTTATCGCTTACACCATGGTTCTAACTCCGGAAAAACTGTTTACGCAACTCGACGCGCTCACCACAAAGTACCGCACATCCATGTTGAGTCAGGTGGATTTGGTACAAATTAAAAAGCAACTTTTGGATTTTATGCTGGCACAAAAACCATTTTTAGATGAATCGCTGCGCCTGACCGATTTGGCTAAAAATCTCAATCTGCCCATGCATCATCTTTCCCAGGTTTTGAACCAGGAACTCAATCTCAATTTTTATGATTTTATAAACCGGTACCGAGTGCAGGAAGCACAAGCCCGGCTGATTGACCCCAAATACAGTGACCTCACTTTTCTCGCCATTGCGTTTGATGTTGGCTTTAACAGCAATGCCTCGTTTTACCGCATTTTCAAAAAGCACACCGGACAAACGCCCTCCCAGTATATTGCCAAGCAGGGACGGGTGGCGGCGTAAATTTACACTCAAACATAAAAACATGATTTGTCATGCCCGAA
>JAJDAE010000204.1 GCA_029262035.1 Candidatus Zhuqueibacterota bacterium | reverse complement strand
TTCAACACCGTAATACTTCTTGTGTGTAATCAGTTTAAGTTCCGATAACTTTTTGAGCATGCCGGTTACTGATGCCTGGGCTACTTCCAGTTTTGCTGCTATTGCACTTGTGTTTACTGCCACCTGGTCGTTGCCAAGAATGTAAATGACTTTGAGGTAGTCCTGAGCTGCTTGCGTGATCATGTATAACTCTCTTGATATTTTCTTATAATTTCAGAGAGATTATAATAATAAATTTTATAAATGTCAATAAAATATTTAGGATAAACTAAATATTTATTTAGATAATATTTAATAACCTTTTTTAGAGAGAGGGTGGAGTGAAATGTACTTGTTGAGTTAAAGCAAGGGGCGTAACAAATCTCCCCCTCAACCAGCTTTTTTTCAAGCGAAGTAGGGCTGTTGTTGGAGTCGGATGGATTGTCGCTGCCACAAGACTAGATAAGCATGGCGAGTAGAAAAGTGATAAATGATTTTGTTAACATTTTGATTCCTGAATATTTTTCAATGTGATTATTCTCGGCTCATTGCCTTATTAACTACCGTTTTTTTCGATGGGCTTGAGGCATCGCAAAACTCATACTCCATGAAGCATCATTCACTTCCCAATTTCAGATATAAAAAGCACCTCACTCTGCAAGTCGACTTTGGCAAGAAAAATTTTTGTGGCGCTACTCCCGATGAAAAGGAGATTGCCGTCCGACGTTGCGAGGACAGTATTGAGCACGCTATGAACGTTGAAAGCTGCCGACCCAAGAGTTTTTGACCAGACAAAGAGACCATTACTGTCTGTTTTGAATAGCGTATTACTTTCGCCCATCAGGCCACTGACCACAAAGCCACCATCTAAACTTTGAACAACAGAAAACCCGCGTGTGCCGCTCGGTAATTCCCGGCGCCATAATAGGGTACCATCCGGATCGAGCTTGAGGAGAATACCTGTCGAGTAATCGGCGCTTCCTGCAACCACAAACGACCCGTCAGATGCCTGAATGACCGAACGGAGGCTATTCTCCAGTTTCGTGATCCATATCTCATTTCCCATAATATCGGCCTTGGTCAATCCACTTGTGGCGGTTTCAGAAGTGTCCCCGAAACGGCCACCTGCCACCACAAAACCATCATGGTTTTCCAGGATTGATTCGCCGTGGTATTCCGTACTGAGCCTCGTTTGCCATTCCTCATTTCCGGATTCGTCGATTTTAAGCAACCAAGTGCTTCGTTCCTGATAGCCTGACAAAATAAAGCCACCAGCCCGGCTGGGCTGAATACTAAGAATGCGAGAAGAAACTCCCAATCCGTAAATGTTTAACCACTGCCGATTTCCCAGCCCGTCGGTTTTTATCACAAAACCGCTCATGTCGTACCGCTGGTCATCTGTTTGGACTTCACCGGAACCTGCAATAATCAGCCCACCGTCCCTGCTCTCAGCAATCACTGTTCTATCATCGTAGTAGTTGATTTCAGACTCAATTGGCGTCAGCCAGATCGGGTTGCCTGCTTTGTCTGCCTTTGCCATCAACCTTTCATTGGTTGCAACGTAAATGATAGCGTCCGGCAGATAACGTACTTCCGTACCTACCGCCTGCGAGACGGTTGGATTAATTCTTTTCTCTGTCAATTTGGTTCCCGCAATAGCAATGCTGCCATCCACGCACTCTATTCCGGAAGTTGCTTTGTACGTCGTTGTGGTTTCAATTATACGCGTGAGGTTGTCGGGCTGCCTGTTTCCGGGCACATTATTGCCTTTAAAAAAGGTGAGAAGCAATCGGCCGGCTTCAAAGTCGACCGATAGCATGTAAGTGTAATGACCATTTTTTAAGGGCGTTTCACCTACATAGTCGATAGGCCTGATTTGGAATTGTTTCCCATCGATGTCGAGCGAGACGGCGCCGTAGTGGTACGCCTTCTCTAATACTTCATAGTCGCTAAATTGATATTTTACGACATCCCCCAGATTAACACTGTTGACAACCACGTTGTTGAAGTCGTGATCACTGTTATTCAGCACTCGTAGCTGCACACTGTCGGTACCGGGATCAAATATGCCACAAGCCGTTAAACTGGCCGCAAAGAATAAAAGCAGACTCTCTTTTGCCTTCATTTTCGATTCCTTCTAGTATGAGATTCACCATTACAGTTAGGTAGGGTGGAGTCCCACTCCACCAAAATACCTGTCTGGCTAAGGAAAGGGTGGTGACAAATCCCTCCGGGGCAGACCCTTTAGACAATCCATTGTTCTATAAAAAAGAATAATTAACCTGAATCGTTTTGGCCGGACTGCTTTCGTAATATTCAAAAACATTTAAAATCACCGTGCCGGCTCTGCTGAAATATGAGTTGCGGTAGTTCTCAGCAATTTTAGAAATATTGAAGGAGATATCTTCGGTGATATAAGCTTCGCATGCATCGCCGTTGCCATTGTGCCTCAGATAAATATTCGCCTGCACCGGAAATGATTCCATAAAAACAGCGGGGCTCATGTAGAGTTCAAACTCATGCTCCTCGCAGCCACCACTATAAGAGATATTTAAGGTCAGCGTATCCCAATTAACGGATGCTTTGTTCAAAGCAAAGGGTGTTAATTGTAAAGAGTCCGGTGGTACATCTGCGATAATAACGGATGTATGAGCTGATGGATTGTTATTGCCATCCCCCGGTATATCCACAATGTTATGGCAATTCCAGGTAAATGGGATTATTAGAATTGTTGCCAAAAGTTCTACATATTTTTTCATTTTAGTTAGCCTTTAAGTTTGTAGTTCAGCCTTTAGGCTGTATTTTTTTATTTGAGTGCGCTTCCACGCTAAAGCGTGTACTACAAACTCATTCCTCCCACAACGGCGCTGTAATTTTACCCATAAACAAAATGGTACCCGATTCCCTTTCACGAATTGCCAAAACAAA
>JAJDAE010000203.1 GCA_029262035.1 Candidatus Zhuqueibacterota bacterium | reverse complement strand
AGAAACTGGTTCTATAATACAATCTCCGTAGATCATATGCCGCTTAACAATCAGTTTGGTTTAGGGCATCCTGTGGCAGGCGGGCAATCCGGCGCTGAGCTTATCCCATTCGAATCCATTGAAAACGTGCAAATTGCGCTGACGCCCTTTAATGTAAAACGCAGCGGTTTTACGGGCGCTGATATTAATCTGATTACCAAAACCGGCGACAATGAAGTACGGGCTGCCGCTTACGGTTTCTTGAGAAATGAGGGGCTGCAAGGTAACACAGTTAGCGGCGATAAGGTTTTTGCTGATCCGGACTTGGCCTTCAATCAGTGGGGTTTTTCTGCCTCAGGACCGTTGGCGCAGGACAAACTCTTCTTTCTGGTAAATGGTGAATTAGAAAGGCGACGTGATCCCGGCACAAATTTCACTGCCTTGCGCGGCGCTCAGGCTTTTGGTGTTTCCCGGGTTGAAGCTGCAATTATGGATTCCATAAGAACCAGAATGCAAAGTGTTTACGGTTATGACCCGGGCGAATTTGAAGATTACTCACTGCGCACCGAAAATGAGAAGCTGCTGGTAAAACTGGACTGGCTGATCAACGAAAATATGGATGCGAGTTTTATGTGGAACCGCCTAAAAGGCAGAAAAGAAAATCTTCCCAATGCGACGCTTTTTAGTTTTAATGGTACGGGGCGCGGGCCAAGCGCAAACAGCCTGCCGTTTAGAAAGTCCGGATATGAGCAAAATAATCAACTTAATTCATGGGCGGTGAGACTGAATAATAAATCGGATTCGGGTAGCTGGACCAACCAGTTTTTGTTCAGCTTTAACCGGTTTCGTGACTTCCGCGATCCGTTTAGCGAAGATTTCCCGACCATTGAAATTGTTGAAAATGGGTTAACTTATACCACGTTTGGACACGAGCCTTTTTCAATAAAAAATGAAGTGGATCAGGATGTTTGGCAAATTACAGATAACTTCACTTTGACTTCCGGTAAGCATCGTTTCACCATGGGAGCGAGTCTGGAAGTTTACTCTTTTTTTCATTCGAGCAATGTTTTCTATCACGGTAACTTCAATCTGCCTTTCAGTAATGGGGGTACAACATTTTTATCGTTGGATGAGTTTTTTGCTGCGACTGATGATTCGCAAGGTGATCCTGCCATCAATTTCCGGCAACTTATAAATACAGAGCCATTTAAAGCAAAAGATGTTGATCTGGGACAGTTTTCAATTTACGGCCAGGATGAATACCCGGTTTCGGATCGTCTGAATATAAGCTACGGCATGCGCATCGATTTCCCACTTTATTTTACCAATTCACTTGATAATCCGTTTTCAAAATCTCTCAGTGCACTTGATGAGAATGATAATCCTGAAGTCATCGACCAAAGTCAGTTGCCGGGCACCACGCCATTAATTTCTCCTCGTGTTGGAATTAACTACGATTTGCGCGGCGATGGCTTAACGACGCTGCGGGCAGGTACAGGCATTTACGCAGGGAAGGTACCTTTTGCCTGGATTGGTGACGCTATCTTAAATCCCGGGCTAAACCCAAATCAACCGGAACATTTTCAGACAAGCGCTGTAAATGCCGTTGATGATGATTTTAAGTGGCCGCAAATATGGAATACATCTGCTTCAGTGGAGCATCAATTTGCCGGAGGTTATTTAGGAATTTTTGAACTTCTGTTTGGCAAAGATATTTATTCCGTTTATGTACGCAATGCTGATTTAGGAGAGCCGGTGGGCAATCTGCCTGACGGTCGGCCTTATTATGGCGGTGCGGGTTTTAATAAACTCAACTCTGAGTCGTTAGTCTCAGATATCAATGTGCTGGATAACACAGGCAAAGGCTACAATCTTAACCTTTCCATGCAGTTACAAAAAACGTATAGCTTTGGGTTGAATACAAATCTGTTTTACAACTTCAATCATTCCGAAAGTGCTTACAAGTTGAATGAGTCGCTCAATCTTTTATGGCAGGAAAATCCTGTACAAGGCGATCCTAACCAGCCATCTCTGGGGAATTCGGAATTTGGCAACCAGCACCGTTTGGTCGGTATGGCCACTTACTCGCAAAATTGGTCGCCAACAATGACCACGCATTTCGGACTCTTTCTGGAAGTCGGACAAGGCAATCCCTACCGCGGTTTAGGTAGCGGCAACCGATATTCCTTCACTTACGCCGGCGATGTAAACGGTGACGGCTCACCAGCGAATGACCTGATCCATATTCCACGCAACAGCAATGAAATCTTTTTTTCAGAGACAGATGCGGATGGTAACTTTTTTGGAACAGTTGAAGATCAATGGGTGGCACTCAATGCCTTTATTTCTCAAGATTCATATCTGAGTGAAAATCGTGGCAATATCTCGCAGCGCTTTGGCCTGTTTAATCCGTGGTTTACCAGTCTGGATTTACGTATTTTGCAGGATATTACCTTTAACGATACTCAGGGCCGCAAGCATACCTTTCAATTCAATTTTGATGTTTTGAACCTGCTGAACTTGTTTAGTTCCGATTGGGGTGTGCGGGAAACCATTAATCCTTCTGCCTTAACTCCGCTGAGACTTGTTCGTTTCAACGATGAAAGCGCTCCGGTGTTCAACTTTATTGGGCCCGATAAAACTTTTATTGATGACACCAGTATTTTTTCCCGCTGGCGCATTCAGCTTGGTTTGAAGTATTTGTTTAATTAAGAGTACGTTGCAAACCTAATGGATAAAAGACTCAAATCTTCCCTCATTTTCGCCGGACTTGCAATACTTTTTTTTGCTGGGTCTTTTGTAAAAATTCCTTTTGTGGATCCGATCGCGGAGGCGTATTTTGGCGAAACTGTGAAAAAGGCCACCATTGGTTTTGCCACGGCAACCGGCGTGAATTCCGTAGTGTCGGTTATTCAGGAATCTGAATTGGCGTTGGCGCCTGCCGGTACGGGCGTAAATATTGCCATCGGGCAAGTCCTTGACCCGCTGGACGATATGACGGAGCGGCTTTCCTCGGTACTGGTCATGGCCATTGTCTCACTTGGCATTCAGAGAATTGCCATGGAAATCGGTTACGTACTCTCTTTTAAAGTTATTTCCATTTTGTTCCTTTTGCTGATAGTGCCGCTCTGGTTTGGAAAAAAAGAATACGGCATGTTCAGCGCCACTGTAGTTCGCATGATCGCCATATTTTTTGTGCTGCGGCTTTTTTTACCTGTTTC
>JAJDAE010000202.1 GCA_029262035.1 Candidatus Zhuqueibacterota bacterium | reverse complement strand
TTGCCTTTCCAGAAGCCCGGAGTAAAGCCGGCCGCCCAGGTTACAGGGAATGCGGCTGCCGAGTCAGGAACAAGATTGCTTGCTTTGACCCAAACTGAGATTCTGAGTACATCACCGGCGCTAACGCCATCAAGCATTGCGATGTCATTTGATTTTGCCGATGAGGTCATACCATTTGTTGCATCACCAAACAAGAATCTTTTGGTACCGACAAAGGCATCGTGCGGAGCCCGGTCAAACGGTAAATCAAATTTCAGAGAATATAGCCCTGAGTGGGCTTCTTCCGTGCTGAGGGCGGTGTTTTCAAAACCATTTGAAAGCTGGGCGTCATTACCACCGGATGGCGGCAGCCAGTAAGTCCAGCCTTCGGGTACGCCAACGGCGGTGTTCCAGTTCTGTCCGCCCCAGGCACCGCGACCATGCAGAACAAAGTCATCGGCCCAGACTGTTCCGGTCGCATCCTTGCCGCCGACAAATTTCATAATCGTGGTCCAGGAATCTTCCGGTAGAATGGTTTGTCCCACCGCGTTGGTATCTGCAACCCAGCCTGTGCTGGAGGCGACACTCTGGTCGATGGGTAATTTGGTTTCACCGATAAGGCTGCCGGATTCATTGTAGAATGTGTAAGAGACCCACCATTTTTCATCATCTGTAGCAGGATTGGTGTTGACGTTTTGGGTTTTGACGTATGCGCCAATTTTAAGGTCAACATCTTTAAGATGCTGTGGTGACCAGAAGTCGGCTACGTTTGTTGATGTCCATGCTGCTTCTTCACTGGTAGCATCTTTTGATATTTTGAGTGAGTGTCCCATTGAGCGAGATTCATCTTTTGCCCAGCTCAGAATAGAGCCGCCTGGCTCACTGCCTTTGGTCCAGTAGGATGGCAGGTCGCCTTCGAAGCCGCCAATCGAGTTTATTTGCGCGAAAGCACTGCCTCCCATAAAAATTATAGAAAAACATAAAATTGGTATAAACTTGGTAAAAATTTTCATCTTAACCTCCCAGAGTCAGGTATTCGTTCACTAAACCTTTCTCTAATTAAATTAAAAAATTGTACAACTCGCCGAGCTCTGCATTTTTCGATAACATGCAAAGATTATCAAACTACCTAGCCTTTTGTATCACCTCCTTTTTCATCTCAGGTATTGAAAGTGAATTGATATTTTATTTTGATTTATCTACGGACTGTTTATTTAGAATAGTGGTTTGCAGCACTTAAAATAGAAATCATACAATTTTAACTATTTGGAGCTCTTCCTGTAGATTCTCTAATGACTAATTCTGCGGGAATTATGGTTTTTTCTAACAGAAGTGTTTTACTTTCAATTCCATCTATTGCCCGGCGCACTGCAATGGCGCCTAACTCTTCTTTGAAAACTTTTATCGTGGATAAACGGGGCTCAACTTGCAGGCAGACCTCGATATCATCAAAACCAATGATTGAGACATCTTGCGGGATATTAATGTTCTTTTCCCGAAGACATCTCATGGCCCCTGTCGCAACAGTATCATTAGAAGCTACAATTGCAGTGAACGGGGATCCTTTTTTAAATAAAGAACATGTTGCCTCGTATCCATTATTGACATCCGTGTTCGGTTCATTACAAAAAATCAGGTTGCTGGTCGAAAGATTAGACTTATGCATGGTTTCTTCATAACCACGTAATCTTTCACATATACTGGGATGGCTTATTTCACCCCCGATAAAAGCAATTTTGCTATGACCGTTTTGAATTAAATGCTCGACCGCCAGAGAAGTCCCTTGATGATTATCGATAAGTACTTTGGAAGTTTTATGTGTCGGTGTAGAATAATCTATTAAGATTAATGGCAGATTTGCCTTTTGAATAATATCAATCAGTTTAGTTGGAACTTTCCCTGCCAGAATAACGCCATCGACATTTCTCTCTAGAAGAAACCGAGGTAAGTGTAAATTCTCATTAAATTTTTTTGGCACGGTAGTCAACAAAATGTAATAATTATATTTCCTGGCTTCAAACTCTGTCCCGAGAAATATTTTTGTATAAAAGGGCTCTGCCCGGGAAAAGTGATCTTCGGTTAGAATAAAGCCAATGTTGTTTGTTTTGTTAGATGCCAATCCACGTGCAGCTCTCCTTGGATGAAAGCCCAAATCCGAAATGGCCGCTTCAACTTTTTTTCTGGTTTCGTCGCGGACGTTACTTTTTCCATTTATTACGAGTGACACAGTGGAAAGAGAAACACTGGCCTTTTTTGCAACGTCTTTTATTGTAGGACTCATTTTATAAAAGCGCTTTTATTTGAATTGAGTATTTGTTGGTGGCTAAAACAGAATAATTGTAACAAAAAAATGGCGATTCATCGAAACGTTTCGACAATATAGCATTGTATGTCCTTCTTGTCAAGAAAAAGTTTTTGCAAACCAAAATTTTCATTGTCCTGGATTGTTTTTTTTTGATTTAGATTGAGAAAGTATATTTGGCGTAAATAAAAAATGCCCGGCTTTATTCAGAAGCCGGGCATCGATGACTTAGGATTGACAATCGTTCTAAACGTCGTAATACAGAGTAAATTCATGTGGGTGAGGACGTAAGCGCAGTGCATCAACTTCATTTTCTCGCTTGTAACCAATCCATGTTTCGATAACGTCTTCTGTAAAGACATCACCCTTAAGTAAAAATGAGTGATCGGCTTCTAACTCGTCCAACGCATCACTTAAAGAGCCCGGAGTTGAAGGAACATCTGCCAACTCCTCGGGTGATAAATCATAAATATCTTTATCTAGCGGATCGCCTGGATCTACTTTATTTTGAATGCCATCAAGTCCAGCCATCAGCATTGCACTGAAGGCCAAATATGGATTACAGCTTGGATCCGGACATCTGAACTCGAGACGCTTGGCTTTTGGACTATCGGAGTACATTGGGATACGGCAGGCGGCGCTTCTGTTTCTACTTGAGTAGGCCAGATTAACCGGTGCTTCATAACCCGGAACCAATCGTTTGAAAGAGTTGGTTGTAGGGTTGGTTAAGGCAATTAACGCTTTTGCATGCTTCAAAGTGCCGCCAATATAATGAAGCGCCATATCGCTCAACCCGGCGTAACCGGAGCCTGCGAATAGGGGGGCGCCATCTTTCCATAAACTTTGATGGCAATGCATACCGGAACCGTTATCCATAAAAAGTGGCTTCGGCATGAAGGTTGCGGTTTTACCATACTTATGCGCGGTATTTTTGACAATATATTTGTAGAGTAAGAGGTCATCCGCTGTTTTTACAAGTGGTCCAAACTTTAAGTCGATTTCTGCCTGTCCACCAGTAGCTACTTCATGATGTTGGCATTCAACTTCGAGACCACAGTCTATCATGGTCAGCATCATTTCACTTCTCATATCATTAAAATGATCTGCCGGCGGGACAGGGAAGTAGCCTTCTTTGTAGCGTGGTTTGTAGCCCAGGTTGGGCCCTTCGTCTTTACCTGTATTCCAATGTCCCTCAACTGAATCAATAAAATAGTAACCTGAATGCTCGTTTTGAGCATAGCGAATATCGTCAAAGATAAAAAATTCAGCTTCAGCGCCAAAATATACAATATCAGCAATACCGGTTGATTGTAGATAGGCTTCTGCTTTCTGGGCGATGTTTCTGGGGCATCGAGAATATTTTTGTTTTGTAAGCGGGTCGTGTACGTCACAAACCAGGCTGAGGGTTGTGGGTTTCATAAAAGGGTCAATTAATGCGGTATTCGGATCCGGAATTACAAGCATATCGCTTTCATTGATGGCCTGCCAGCCACGAATACTAGATCCATCGAAACCGAAACCGTCTTCAAAGAGATCTTCATTTAAAAGAGATATTGGTGTGGAAAAATGCTGCCAAAGTCCCGGGAAATCCATGAATTTGATATCCAAAATTTTAGCGCCACTTTCTTTTGCCAGTTTTAGTACATCTTGAATTGATTTTGCCATTTGCCACTCCTGATTTTATGCTAAAATTAATATATTCTTGTTGAATGTTAATTAATGCCAATATATAACTTAATTTAATAAAGTCAATATTTTTTATATTTAGACTTAATTTATTGTCAATTTGTTGTGATTAATATTAATTAAATTAGGTTTTGACTTGAGGTTTAACCTTTTACCCTGATGTTTCATTTCGTAGCTACGAATTTGAGAGATTAGTTACAACGGTCGTAAGCAAGAGTCACTACCTGTGAGCTTTTTTAAAACTATATCCAAATACCAGGAACGATTTTTCTTGATTCGGGTTGATGATATAGACGGCACTTAATGTACCTTTGCTGATAAAGTGCCTATCGACATTTATTTGGAAAAAGCTAAGAAAATCTATAATAAACCCTAATTAAATAGTGGTAATATAATACTGGAATTTATAGCCTCATTATTTTATTTCGAAAAAATAATGAGGCCCGCATCCTTGTTATTGAACCAAGCATTATAAAAGGTTTAAAATATTGCTTTAAACATAAACCGGGAGATAATACGGCGATGAGACTATGGAAAGTGTTGGCTAAGAGTTGAAGAGTTTGTGCTATGGTGTTTTTGAAATAAAATAAAATTTACTCAGCCGATTTACATAAAACAAAGAAGGATATCGAAAATAACTCCAAACGGCCTCGCGGTTGAAGGTGGCTACTTTATTTCTCTAAGAATTGCTTCGGTCATCTCTGTGGTGCTGACTGCAGTTTTACCGTTTTCAATAATATCAGCGCACCTAAGTCCATTCGATAGAACTTTTTGAATTGCATTTTCAATAGCTTTTCCTGCTTCATCTAACTTGAATGAGTGGCGAAACATAAATGCGGCTGAGGCAATTGCCGCCAGAGGATTCGCTATATTTTGTCCCGCGATTTCAGGTGCTGTGCCATGAACCGGCTCATACATGCCAACACCTTGCCCCAAGCTGGCCGATGGCAGCATGCCGAGTGAGCCTGTGAGCATGGAGGCTTCGTCACTGAGAATATCACCAAACATATTTTCAGTTAGAATGACATCAAACTGTTTTGGATTGCGAATGAGCTGCATGGCGCAGCTATCCACTAACATGTGTTCCAATTGGATGTCAGGGTAGTGTTTTGAAATATCGGTTACAACCTGACGCCACAACTGCGAGGTGACGAGAATGTTTGCTTTGTCAACGGAAGTTATTTTACCTTTGCGATGTTTGGCGCTCTCAAAAGCCACCTTTGAGATGCGTTCGATTTCCGACGTTTCGTAGGCCATTGTATCTACAGCTTTGTGACCACCTTCTATGGGTTCAGTAAATTTGGGTTTGCCGAAATAAATGCCGCCTGTAAGTTCTCGAATAATTAGAATATCACAGCCTTGAATAACCTCGGGCTTCAAAGTTGACGCCGAAATCAGTTCATCAAATACCTTAACCGGTCGGAGATTAGTAAACAAACCCAGATTCTTACGCAGGCTTAATAATGCAATTTCCGGTCTTTTGTCTTTTGGCAGATTATCCCATTTGGGGCCGCCAACGGCGCCAAGAAAAACAGCATCCGCACTTTTGCAAGCGATAATTACTTCATCCCGGATCGGAGTATCGTATTTATCGATGCTGGCGCCACCCACCGAAAACTCCTCTGTTTCAAGCTTTATGTCAAATTTTTCAGCGACCGAATTCGAAACCTTCATCGCGGCTTCTGTTACCTCAACGCCAATGCCGTCTCCCGGCAGAATAACTACTTTTTTTGTTGTCATTGCATCATCCCGTTTTCGCGTGCGTATTTGAAGATGCCGCCGGCTTTAACAATTTCGGACACACTGCCCAGCGGGTTGAGTTGATATGTTTTACCGGTTGTCAGGTTTTTGACTTCACTGGTTTCTTCGTTTATTTCGAGTTTATCATTTGTACTGACTTCTTTTGAAAGATCAACTTTACTTTCATAAGGAATTAAAAAGCCGCCATCTACAGAATTCCTGTAGAAAATTCTGGCATAGGAAGTGGCGATTACTGCTTGAACACCAGCGATTTGTAAAGCAGCGGGTGCATGCTCTCTGGAAGAACCACAACCAAAATTGTTACTCGCAACGATAATTTTATAGTCCGACTCAAATTTACCTTCTGCAGTAAATGGAATTTGACCTTGCGGCAAACCCGACTCAGTTGCGGGAACACCCGAAAGCGCGAATTTCCCATAAAACTTTTTTTCTTCCGGATCTTCCAGACTGTAAACCAGGTGCTCCGCCGGAATCATTTGATCCGTATCTATATTCTCGCCCAAAACAAAGACCTTTCCTTTTATCATTCCACTCATATCTTTCCTTAAATTATTGTTTAAAAGAAATCTCTAGGGTCTGTAATTTTACCATTTATTGCGGAAGCCGCCACGGTATACGGGGATGCCAGGTAAACTTGCGCTTGCTTTGAACCCATTCTACCGGGAAAATTTCTGTTTGTGGTTGAGATACAAATTTCCTCATCGTTGTTCAAACGGCCAAATGTATCTGCGGGGCCGCCAAGGCAGGCTGCACAAGATGCTTCACCAATCTGGGCGCCGGCGTTTAGAAAAATTTCCTTTAATGATTTGCCATCGATTTTTACACTGTCAAGACCTTGGGCAATTTCGGTGGTGGCAGGCACGACAAAAGTATCTACCTTCACCGGCTTATCTTTTATAATTCGTGCGGCTGCAATGAAATCCGAAATTTTACCACCGGTGCATGAACCAATGTAGGCGCGTGTGAGCTGCGTGTTGCGCATCTCAAAAACCGTAGACTTGTTATCCGGGGAATGCGGCTTTGCCAACATCGGTTCAATGTCTTTGGATTTATAAACTCTCACGCTGTGATATTTTGCATCAAAATCATTGAGTACCGGTTCGTAGGCATGGTCTGTGCGGGTTTCAAGGTACTTAAATGTTACTTCGTCCGGCTCGATTATGCCATTCTTTCCGCCAGCTTCAATCACCATATTGGTCAGCGTCATTCTACCTTCCATGTCCAATGCCTTAACACCATCACCGGCAAAATTCATGGCCCGGTAGGTTGCACCATCAACCCCGATATCTCCAATAATTTTAAGGATGAGGTCCTTGGCCATTACATACGGGTGAATTTCATCTTCAAAAATAAATTGCATGGTTTCGGGTACCCGCAGCCAGATTTTACCTGTTCCCAAAATAAAAGCGGCGTCGGTGTTGCCGATACCCGTAGCAAATTCACCAAAAGCACCGGCGGTACAAGTGTGGGAGTCTGTGCCAAACAAAATTTCGCCGGGCCGGGTAAAACCTTCTTCCGGCAACGCCATGTGGCAAACCCCTTTATATCTCTCAGTTCCGACATCATAATAATGTGGCAGATCTTGCTCTTTTGCAAACTCTCTAAGGATGTCAATATTACGGTTTGCGTATTTATCTTTGGTGAAAATATAATGATCTGGAATAATTACAACTTTTTCCTTATCCCAAACCTTGGCATTCTGACCAAATTGTTTTTTGAAAATGCCGATAGTGGGGGGGCCGCAAACATCGTGCGTCATCAAAATATCCACATCAACCCAAACATTGTCCCCAGGTTCAACTTTGGATTTACCGGCGTGTTTCGCCAGTATTTTTTCGGTTATAGTCATCATCTATTTTATGCCTCTGTAAATTGTTGTTGGTTTTCTGTGTTTTCAATCTTTTTCGATTTTGAATGAATCTTTCTTGCCAAACCTGCAATTTCATCGGAAGTCACTTTTTTCTTCGCATCACAAAGCGCAGTAAATGCTTCATAGATTTCCTGCAGTTCGGTTTTGTTTACTGCGAAACCTAATTTGGTCAGTCCGTCGTTTAAAGCGTTGCGGCCAGAGTGCTTTCCAAGTACAAGTTTATTGCAAGGCACACCAACGGATTCCGGCGTCATGATTTCATAAGTCAGTGCATTTTTGAGAACGCCATCCTGATGGATTCCGGCCTCATGGGCAAAAGCATTATCGCCGACGATGGCTTTATTCGGTTGCACATTAACTTCAGTGATTTCGCTCAGGAGTTGACTTGCCGGGTAAATTTCTTCAGCAACAATTTTGGTATCGCAGTTGAAACTATCCGGTCTGGTGCGCATGCTCATCACAATTTCTTCCAACGCGGCATTGCCCGCCCGTTCGCCAATGCCATTAATGGTGCATTCAATTTGGCGCACACCGTTTTTAATCGCCATCATTGAGTTAGAAACACTGTGTCCGAGATCATCGTGGCAGTGCACGCTCAGAATCACATTTTCCACTCCGGTCACGTTTTCATTTAGTTTTTGAATCAGTTCTCCGAATTCCCATGGCAAGCTGTAACCCACCGTATCTGGTATATTTAATACGGTCGCGCCTGCCTCAATAACCGCTGAGAAAATATCATACAAAAATTCATAGTCAGAGCGCGTGGCATCTTCAGCCGAAAACTCGACATCATTACAAAAAGACTTTGCGTGTTTTACCGCAGCGACAGCATCTTTCAGGGCTTCGGCTTTTGTTTTGTTGAGCTTGTGTTTTAAATGAATATTTGACGTTGCAATAAATGTATGAATTCTTGGTTTTTTAGCATGTTGCAGCGCCTCCCATGCACGATCAATGTCCTGGAATTTGGTTCTGCACAAACCTGCGACTGTACTTTTTTTAGTGCGCTTTGCAATTTCACGCACGGCGAAAAAATCCCCCTCAGAGGCAATAGGAAAACCAGCTTCGATAATATCAACATTAAGTCGCTCTAGCTGCTCCGCCATCCTTAGTTTTTCATTTAGATTCATGTTGAATCCGGGAGCTTGTTCGCCGTCTCTTAATGTTGTATCGAAAATAATTACATGGTCGTCCATTTCGGTTCTCCTTGTAGTTTGTGGAATTATATTATTGTTTGCATTTGTTTTTTTGGAGCAAGATTTTTTCTTATTTTTTTGATGGGAAGGTTGTGCATTAAATAGTATGAAAATCCCTCCATCAACGCCTGCCAGCTCGCTTCGATTATGTTTTCTGAAACACCAACCGTGGTCCAGGTTTCATCTTCGGTGGATGAGTCAATTAATACCCGAACTTTCGCGCCGGTTGCGGCGGACTCATTCAGCACTCTTACTTTGTAATCGGAAAGGTGCATTTTTTCAACTTCAGGATAGAAGTTTACCAAAGCCTTGCGCAGCGCCTGGTCGAGAGCATGCACGGGACCTTTACCTTCCGCTGCTGTATGCTCAGTTTTGCCGTTCACGTTTAGTCGAATCGTTGCTTCTGAGCGGGTAGGAGAGGAGGCGTTTTTTTCAATTGTTACTCTGAAGCCTTCGAGCTCAAAGTAATTCTGCCGTTCGCCAATGGTTTTTTGGATCAACAATTTGAATGATCCCTCAGCGGCTTCGAACTGATAACCATTGTTTTCCAGATTTTTCAATTGTTCTACAATTTGGTGAACCTTGTTGCCGTGCGCTTTTAAGTCAATTCCCAGTTCATTCGCTTTGAAGAAAACATTGCTTCTGCCGGATAAATCTGAAACCAGCACACGCTGTTCATTCCCGACCAACTGCGGTTTGATGTGTTCGTAAGTTGAGGCGTCTTTCATTACCGCGCTTACGTGCACGCCGCCTTTGTGCGCAAAAGCGCTCTTGCCAACAAACGCCGCGTAATTCGGATGCGAGAGGTTTGCCAGCTCGCTGACCAGATGCGATATGGAAGTCAACTGGTCGAGATTTTCAGCAGGTATGCAATGGTAGCCCAGTTTTAATTGCAGGTTGGGAATGATTGAACATAAGTTTGCATTACCGCATCTTTCTCCGACACCATTAATTGTGCCTTGAACATGCGCACAGCCTTCCTGAACAGCAGCAACTGCATTTGCCACAGCCATTTCGGAATCGTTGTGTGTGTGAATACCCAGCGGCAGTTTGATATGCTTTTTTACTTCCCGGATAATTTTTGTCAATTCGCTCGGCAATGTGCCGCCATTGGTATCGCACAAAACCAATGTGTCAGCCCCGCCGCGCTCCGCTGCTTGTAACGTTTTGATGGCGTAACCTGAATTAGCCTTGAAGCCGTCAAAAAAATGTTCGCCGTCGTAAATCACTTCCTTGTTATATGATTTAAGATATTTGACAGACTCTTCAATCAACTTAAGGTTTTCTTCAGGCTTAATTTTTAAAGCGGTCTCAACATGTAAAATCCAGGATTTGCCAAAAATGCACATTGTCGGGGCTTCGGTCTCCAGCAGGGCTTGCAGGTTGGCATCTTTTTCGGACGAATTGCCGGCACGCATTGTACTGCCGAAAGCAGTAATTTTCGCATGCTTAAAATGAATATTCTTTACTTTTTTGAAGAATTCCATGTCCCGTGGATTTGAACCCGGCCAACCGCCTTCAATGTAATCGATGCCGAAATCATCCAGTTTTTTGGCTATTCTAATTTTGTCTTCAGCCGAAAAAGAAACTCTCTCTGCTTGTGTGCCGTCCCTGAGCGTGGTGTCAAATATTTTGATTTTTTTGCCCTGCTCGATCATTTTATTTTCCTTTTTTGATCCAGGTCATCATGCCGCGTAGTTTTTTGCCAACCTGTTCAATTTGCAGAGCATCGTGTTGTTTGCGTAATGCATTTAATACCGGCTGCCCCGCTTGGTTCTCTAAAATGAAGTCACGCGCGAAGGTACCATCCTGAACATCTTTTAATATGCTTTGCATATTTTTCTTGGCTTCTTCAGTCACTACTTTGGGACCGCACGTCATTCCGCCGTATTCCGCTGTTTCACTAACGGAGTAGTACATACGCGAAAGGCCGCCTTCATAGAAAAGATCAACGATCAGCTTTAACTCGTGCATGCATTCAAAATAAGCGATTTCAGGTTTGTAGCCAGCTTCAACCAAGGTTTCAAAACCCGCTTTGATCAGCTCTGAAACGCCACCGCAAAGGATTGCTTGTTCACCAAAAAGATCGGTTTCAGTTTCTTCCTTAAAAGTAGTTTCGATAACGCCTGCACGTGTCCCGCCAATTGCTTTTGCATAGGCCAGCCCAATTTCCTTTGTCTTGCCCGAAACATCCTGGTAAATTGCCAGCAAACACGGAACCCCGGCACCTTCAGTGTAAACACGGCGAACTAAGTGTCCGGGACTTTTTGGTGCAATCATAAAAACGTCAACATTTTCCGGTGGGATGATTTGGTTATAATGGATGTTAAAACCGTGGGCAAACGCCAGGGTATTTCCAGCTTCCAAATTAGGGAGAACGTCTCTGAGGTAAACTTCTCTCTGGGTCTGGTCCGGCAGAAGAATCATGACAATATCTGCTGCTTTTGTGGCTTCGGCGATTTCTAAAACCTGCAAGCCATCGCTCTCTGCTTTTTTCCAGGAAGAGCTTTCCTTTCTCAATCCCACAACAACTTTGACGCCGCTCTCTTTCATGTTCAAGGCATGGGCGTGACCCTGGCTGCCGTAGCCAAGCACGGCAACTGTTTTGCCTGAAAGTAGAGTTAAATCTGCATCTTTATCATAATATAATTTCATTGAAAAGTGCTCCTATAAATTTATGTTAATTTTGAACTATGTACCCTTGCGAAGGTTCGTTCGCCTAATCAACTTTCACTTTGAGTCTGAATTGACATCAAAAATGAAAAGCAATTAAACCTTCGCAAGGATTTGATTACAAATTAAGTTAATCCTTTGAATTCTCGTTTTAGTGCGACGCTGCCTGTTCTGGCTACCTCTTTAATGCCAAACGGCCTGAGCATGCTGATGGCTGCATCGACTTTGTCTTTTTTTCCGGTAACCTCTATCGTTAAAGTTTTGGGAGTGATGTCTATTATTTGTGCTCTGAAAACACCGCAGACTTGCATGATTTCAGAACGGCTGGTTGGAGTTGCTTTTACTTTTATAAGCGCCAGGTCTCTTTCTACAAATGGAATGTAGGTTAGGTCCGCCACCTTGTGAACATCAACGATTTTGTGTAACTGTTTAGTGATTTGTTCGATTACCTGCTCGTCGCCGCTGGCTGTAATCGTCACTCTGGCCATACCCGGCTCTTCGCCTTCTCCAAAACTAATACTGTCGATTTTGTAGCCCCGTCCGCTGAAAAGCCCCACTATACGGGACAGAGCGTTAAAACTATGCTGAACTGAAACAGAAATTGTGTGCTTCATTAATCCTCCGTATCAACCATGTCTTGAAGAGCTGCTCCTGCAGGAACCATCGGATATACATTTTCTTCCTGTTTTACCAGCACATCAAAAATCACGGGTTTATGTTTAATGGCCATACATTTTTTTAACAGTGGTACGAGTTCTTCCTCCTTGTCCGTGCGCATGCCAACCGCACCATAACTTTCAGCAAGTTTAACAAAATCGGGGTTGCCGCCTGCAAGGTGCGAATGAGAGTAGCGGCCGCCAAAGAACAGCTCCTGCCACTGCCGAACCATGCCGAGATAACCATTGTTCAGGATGATTACCTTTACAGGAATTTTGTGCTCAACCGCTGTGGCCAACTCAAACGCCGTCATTTGAAAACCGCCATCGCCGGAGATACAAACTACGTCTCTCTCCGGGCAGCCAACTGCGGCGCCCATTGCAGCCGGGAAGCCATAGCCCATAGTGCCCAAGCCGCCGGAGGTTAGCATGGAACGTGGATGATTGAATTTATATAATTGCGCCACCCACATTTGATGCTGCCCGACATCGGTTGCAATAATTGCCTCTCCTTTGGTTATTTCTGAAATTTTTTCTATCAGGAATTGCGGCATTATGGCGCCTTTTTGCTTCTTGTAGCGCAAAGGGTGGACTGTTTGCCAGTTTTTAATTGTTGCTTTCCAATCGTCGATTTTTGTTTTCTTTACAAGCTTTGTCAGGTCAGGCAAGATGTTTTTTACATGTCCGACAATTGGCACTTCAATCGCAACATTTTTGCTTATACTCGAAGGATCAATATCGATATGAATTTTTTTTGAGTGCTGGGAAAATCCATCCAGATTACCGGTAACGCGATCGTCGAACCTGGCGCCAACTGCAAGCAGAACATCACATTCGCTGATAGCCATATTGGCGCACCAAGTACCGTGCATTCCCAGCATGCCCAGAGACTGCGGGTCAGTTTCCGGGAAGCAACCCAACCCCATCAAAGTTGTGGTAACAGGAATGCCGGATTTTTTAGCCAGCGCGGTAAGTTCTTTGGAAGCCTCGCCCTGAATTATACCACCGCCAGCGTAGATTAATGGCCGTTTTGCATTATTGAGCAATTCTGCAGCTTTAGCAACTTTAGGGTGGTTACCACTTTTAGATGGCTTGTAGCTTTTTATAGCTACTTTGTAGCTGCCTGTATAAACACCTTTTCCATTCAGGGTATTTTTTGGTAAGTCAATTAAAACAGGACCCGGCCTGCCGGTACTTGCTATGTGGAAGGCATCATGAATAACGCTTTCAACATCGCCAGGATCCATGACAAGATAGCTGTGTTTGGTTATCGGTCTGGTTATTCCCACGATATCTGCTTCCTGAAATGCATCATTCCCGATCATTTCAGAGGAAACCTGACCGGTAAAAATAACCATTGGAATTGAATCCATATAAGCTGTTGCAATGCCTGTTACAGTATTGGTTGCACCAGGTCCGGAAGTTGCCAGTACGACACCGACTTTTCCTGTCGCCCGAGCGTAGCCATCCGCAGCATGGGTTCCGCCTTGCTCATGGCGTACAAGTATGTGACGCGGCTTGTCTGTTAATTTGAAAATCGAATCATAAAGTCCAAGTACCACACCGCCTGGATAACCAAAAATTACTTCAACCCCAATATCACTCAATGTTGTCAGCAGAATTTCTCCACCTGTCATTTCGGTTTTTGGTGTGGCTTTGTTCGGTTTTTGAGTACCGTTTGTACGCTTCGATTTTGCTGCTACTGTCATGCTACTCATGAGCATCCTCTTTAGGTTTGTTTAATGAGTGTGTGTATCCGACTTTTTGAATGATTATTTGTGACCATTTAGTGAAAGCACCGCACCGGTATTTGCAGATGTCACCATGGCGGCGTACCTGCCTAACCAACCATTTTGTACTTTTGAATCTGGCGCTTGCCATGTTTTTTTACGCTCTATAAGTTCTTCATCCGAAAGGTCAACATTTAATGATTTGTTAGGAATATCGATATTTATGATGTCCCCGTTTTGCAATAGTCCAATTTCACCGCCTGCTGCTGCTTCGGGAGAAACATGGCCAATGCAGGCTCCTCTGGTGCCGCCGGAAAATCTTCCATCGGTAATTAATGCTACTTTGTCACCAAGCCCCATGCCCATGATATTTGCCGTTGGCGAAAGCATCTCCTGCATACCCGGCCCGCCTTTCGGGCCTTCATACCGAATTACAACCACATGCCCCGCCTTGACTTTGCCGCCAAGTATGCCTTCGCAGGCTTCTTCCATGGACTCAAAAATAATGGCCGGCCCACTATGCTGCAGCATGAAGGCTGATACAGCCGCTGTTTTCACCACACTGCCATTGCTTGCAATATTGCCAAAAAGAACAGCCAGCCCGCCTTCCTCACTGTAGGCGTTTTCTGTTTTCCGGATGACTTCTGTGTCTTTGATTTCTGAGTCGTTGATATTTTCACCAAGAGTTTTTAGTGTAACCGTCTTTTGGTCTAAAAATAAGGCATCTTTCTTCTTGCTAATTTCATTTAGGATAGCACTTACACCGCCTGCGCGATCTACATCTTCAATATGCCAATGCGATGAGGGGGAAACTTTGCAAATGTGAGGCACTCTTTTGGCAACTTCATTTATTCTCTCCAGGGAGTAGTCGAGGCCGGCTTCATGTGCGAGTGCAAGAGTGTGTAAAACTGTATTGGTTGAGCCGCCCATAGCCACGTCCAATGCAAAAGCGTTATCGATAGCCTTGCGCGTTACGATATCGCGTGGCTTTAAATCTGCTTTAATAATTTTTATGATTTGACGGGCAGCATCTTTTAAAAGTTGACGGCGTTCCTGAGAGGTTGCGAGGTAAGTGCCATTACCAGGTAATGCCAGTCCTAAAGCTTCCATCAAACAATTCATGGAGTTTGCGGTGAACATACCCGAACATGACCCACAAGTGGGGCAGCCGTAATCTTCCAACTCTTTAAGTTCTGCTTCATTTATTTTGCCCGCCTGAAATTCGCCAACTCCCTCAAAAACTGAAATCAGATCGACTACTTTTCCGGACGGTGTTTTGCCTGCCGCCATTGCGCCGCCGCTAACAAATATAGTCGGGATGTTAATTCTGAGCGCGCCCATCAGCATACCGGGCACAATTTTGTCACAATTCGGGATACAAACCAGACCATCCAATTGATGGGCTGTTGCTACAGTTTCCACAGAGTCAGCAATGAGTTCTCTGCTGGGCAAAGAATACTTCATGCCCGCGTGCCCCATTGCGATGCCGTCATCTACACCAATTGTATTAAATTCGAATGGCACACCTCCAGCCTCGCGGATGGCATCTTTTACAATTTTGCCAAGCTCCTGTAAATGAACGTGGCCCGGTATAATTTCAATAAATGAATTACAAACACCGATGAAAGGTTTTTTGAAATCTTCATCCTTAACCCCGCAAGCTTTTAACAGGCTTCTGTGTGGCGCTCTTTCAAATCCTTTTTTTATTGCATCGCTTCGCATTAGTTTTGACCTATTTGTGTTAGGTTAAATCCTAATCTTTTAAAGCGTAGATGCACTTCTGGTTAGAAGTCAAGCCTACTTTTTTTGAATGTTTTGGAGAGTTAAATTTTGTGGTTTTGTAGGATTGACTTCTATAGGTTTTTTACCTTAGAAGGAACCCTACGATAATTAAAAGTGGTAGGAGGTTAATAAGAAGCAAAAATACCCTGTCATATAATTCGAGAGGAATTATATTTAAAAAAGTTACAGGAATTTTTGAGGTATTAGGCTTCATTATTAGTGTATTGATGAAATAAAATTAATTGGCAAGCAATCTAAAAAAATGAAAAATTAAAGTCAAGCAAAATGTAAGTCAATAAGATTTTATTTGAATTCCGAGAATTGTCTTTATTGTTGCGTAAGTCTAACGCCTTCGGATAAGCTTAAATCAATTGACTTTAAATCGCGTTCTGCTCTTTGTTGACTTACTAATGTCGTGTGTACTTCGTATACAAAGTTGCCGTTAAAAACAATAGCTTCTTCTTCATTATACTGCCATATTTCCATATCATTTGCAAATTGTTTTTTTGCTTTTGGTCTACCAACAAGATACTCAATATCGGGTTTAGACATGCCTTTTTTCACTTCTGATATGTCATTCGTTTGACAACTTAGGAACAAAAGAGACAGTAGGAGAGTCGCGATCGCAATGAGTTTCATTTCGTTCACCTTTTGATTAATTGTAACACCTGTTACGTTTCTTTAAAAAATATCGGAAAGTTAAAGGTAAACCTTTAATAAACAATTATTGTCTTAAGGTTGCAGTCCTATCTCACGATTAAAAGGAAAAGAAAGTGATGGCCAACTTTTAAATAGGTCTATTTTATTTTTGTAAAATAGTTTTAAATGCTGTCATGAAATTATTTTTTAACAAATTGTTTGCTTATTATTTATTTGTTAGGCAAATATGAGGATTTGAATGAAACATTTGTTAGTCATATTGTTTTTTGCTTTAATGTCATGTTCTACAGCAAAATACGGTTTTCTTCCGGGAACCGATTATAAGTTCTACAAACCCATTCAGAATATTGATTTACAAGGAGCTAGATTGAGCTTGGAGTTCGTTGACAATCGAGACAACAGAGACAGCATCGTTTGTTCAGAACACAACCTCGACCTCAAAACAGAGCTAGAGGGTGGTTTGGGATTCAGCTATTTTAAAGAATATATTCAAACAATGATAAAAGAATCCAACGGGATTTTAGACACTAAAAGTGAAACCAAAATCAAACTAAAATTGGAAGCACTTTCTTTCAAGTTAATCGGATTTGGTTACATTGTTGCACATGGTTTTATTCAGTTTGAAGTGAAATCAGATTATTTAGATAAACGCTATTGCTCAGATATGACAGATAAAGACGAAGATGCTCCACTTAAGTGGTATTCATTTGTTACTAGAAAAACAGCAAGTCGCATTATGGTTTCTGGGTCATCGAGAAGGGCAATAGAGGAACTTCTAGTGGATTTGCAGAAACAATTAAATTAATGGCTTATCAGGTATAAACTCGTTCGGTGGCAAGCCGACGCTTGTTTGGGCATTGTCATGCGGCAGCTGGTGTATCACGGTAGCAGCGGTCCTAACATTTTTTTTGTACTCGGAACGCCATTATCGTGCGCGAATTTGAGATTTTGCAAAATAGAAAAATCAGTTCAATTTACTGAATGTAGTTTCAATGGCATCCGGTAAAAATAAAGTTAGGGGTGACAGGGGCTTTTTCGCTGTATTAGTCGGATTGATTGAGGCTGCCAAACTAAAAATCAGAGCTTGTTAATATCTAGGAAGTCAAGCAAATATCACTTTACTAAAGCAATAAGACAAATGGTTGATAATACATTTTTCCCATCATTTTTAGCAGACAATTATATCGTAAGATTATTAGTGGCAAGCATTTTAGGAGCGGTTCTTGGTTTGGAGAGAGATATGCATGGAAGAGCGGCAGGCCTGCGAACAAATTTACTTGTGAGTTTGGGGGCAGCAGTCTTTATGCTAATTTCCACGAATATTGCCGTATCTTTTGGAAATGATATTTCAGAGTCTTTTGTACGTGCTGATCCTGGCAGGATTGCGGCACAAATTGTTACCGGTATTGGATTTCTTGGCGCAGGTACAATTATAAAACATGGCTTTACAGTGAAAGGCTTAACAACAGCTGCGTGTTTATGGTTAGCGGCTGCAATAGGAATGGGGGCGGGCGCTGGATTGATAGATTTTGCAATAGTATCAACAATTTTTGGATTAGCAGGATTGGTTATTTTTAACTTTTTTGAGAGGTCGTACCCAAAAGATTCATATCGTATTTTAGAGATTACCACATCTAATAGTGCAAATATTACAGAAGTCATAAATGTCTTAAAAATCACCAAGTTGAAAATAATGCACTTGGACAAAGAACGTGACTATCAGGCAGACAAGATGGTATTAAAATTTAATATCAAAATATTTAATCAGGGAATAACGGATAAAATATCGCACGAAATTGTTGCCAAAATCGAGAAAATTGATATGCCGATTTATAAAATTTCATGGTTTCATTTATAGGTATGCAGGTGGGAAACTAACCTAAACTGATTTTCAATAATTGCCGGTGAAAATTTCTGTTGACATTATAGCTCCGGTTTTGTATCATTCATGAAATAATTTTGGAAAATTTGATGAAACTATATTTTTACACCTATTTTGCTTATTTTTTCTTTTTTAGCCCTTTACGGGGCATTAGCGATATGTGTTAGAAATATATAAAATAGCAATATTCTAAAGCCCCGACCCTTAAAAAGTCGGGGCTTTTTTTATTTTGGAGATGAGTTTGATGGCAACGAAAGTGGCAATTCAAGGTGGACGTGCATCATTTCATGATATGGCGGTTCGTAATTATTTTGGAGAAAACTCTATTCAGTTGAATGAATGCAGGACTTTCCGGGATCAATTTGTTCAATTAATGCAGGGTGAAGTTGATTATGTCGTAATGGCAATCGAAAATTCTCTGGCAGGCAGTATTCTCCAAAACTTCTCTTTGATAGAAAAGTTTAAGGTGCAGATTATGGGTGAAGTCTATCTTCGTGTTCAGCAGAATATTCTGGCCTTGCCGGGTCAAACACTTGGAGATATAAACACAGTTTGGTCACATCCCATGGCACTGCATCAATGCAATGAATTTTTGGAATCATATCCCAATTTTAGAAGTGTTGAAAAGTTCGATACTGCAGAAAGCGCCCGCGAAATTCGAAAAAAAAGCCTTAATGGTGTGGCAGCAATAGCGAGTACTTTGGCTGCAGAAATTTATGAATTAGATGTACTTGCAAGCGATATAGAAAACATTAAGGACAATTACACGAGATTTTGGATAATTTCAAAATCTGATAATCACATTGCGGCACCTACGGATAAGGCCACTATCACTTTTCATGTAAAACATAAAGTTGGCTCGTTGGTGGATGTACTTAATATTTTTAGAGCGAGTGATGTTAATTTGGCCATGATCCAATCGACACCAATTCCTGGTCGGCCTGATGAGTATGCTTTCCATGTGGATGTGGAGTGGTCGAGCAAAGAGTTGTTTGAATCGGCTCTTAAGCTGGTGGGCAATGTTGCCAGCGAAATCCATATACTCGGTAAATACAAATCTGGAGCAAAACCTTATGATAATCCCCAAAGCAGATAGACTAAAACCGATAAGCGAATTCTTTTTTTCCCGTAAGCTCCGTGAGGTTGCCAAACTCAATGCCGAAGGCCGTGATGTCATAAATCTTGGTCCCGGCGGGCCGGATTTAGCGCCTTCCAAAGAAACGATCCAGGCACTTACAGCATCAGCTTCTTTTGAGACCAATCATAGATATCAACCATACACCGGCGTAGAGGTATTACGTAAAGCTATTGCGGAATGGTATGATAGAACTTACGATGTTAAGCTGGATCATGCAAATCAGGTGCTGCCATTACTTGGTTCAAAGGAAGGTGTCTTGTATGTGTCACTGGCGTTTTTAAATCCTGGTGATAAAGTGCTAATACCAGATCCCGGTTATGGCACATACTCGACCATCGCTAAATTATTAGGTGCAGAGCCGGTGTACTATGATTTGAATGAAGAAACAAACTGGTTGCCTGATCTGGAAAGGTTGGCTGATTCAGATCTCAGGAACGTTAAAATGTTCTGGATAAATTATCCGCACATGCCAACCGGTTCCGAGGCAAGTCGGGCAGATTTCGCAAAAATGGTTGAATTTGCACGAGAACATCAAATGCTGCTTTGCAACGATAATCCCTACAGCATGATTTTGAATCGGAACGAGCCTTTGAGTCTTCTTTCCGTTGAAAACGCTTTTGATTGCTGCCTGGAAATGAACTCTTTGAGCAAATCACACAACATGTCTGGTTGGCGCGTAGGCATGGTTTTGGGGCATGAAGATTATCTGAGTACGATTCTAACTGTGAAAAGTAACAACGATTCGGGAATGTTTTTGCCGGTACAACATGCAGCGGTGGAGGCTCTGAAAAATCCTGCAGATTGGCATGCACAATTGAATAAAATTTATGCTGCCCGAAGGGAGAAAGTCTACAAAATATTTGACCTTCTGAATTGCAACTATGCGCTTGATAAGCCTGGTTTATTTGTCTGGGCAAAAGCACCGGATGAGATTTCTGACATTGAGAAATATCTCGATGAAATACTCTATGGTGCTGGTGTGTTTTTGACTCCGGGAAAGATATTTGGTAAGAATGGAGATCGTTATATCCGCTCTTCGCTGTGTGTGCCCGAAGCCACCATCGATACTGCAATTTCTCGAATTAATAAATTTATTTCTCTTTAGCGTTTTTAGAAAATCGAGAACGCCAAGGGAGATTGTAAAATTATAGGATAGAAAAATGAATGAAATTAAACCGAAATTAGAGTTGCAGCCGCTACCGGATCAACTTAGAAATGAAAAAGACCTGGTGATTATTTCCGGACCGTGTAGTGCTGAAACTGAGGAACAGGTTTTACAAACAGCCCGGGAATTAAAACAGGTTTCCGAGGTTACGGTCTTTCGCGCAGGTGTTTGGAAGCCCAGAACCCGACCTAATAACTTTGAAGGTATCGGCGTTGAAGGACTCAAATGGCTTCAGCGGGTAAAAAAAGAAACCGGACTTGCCACAGCAATTGAAGTTGCAAATGCAGGCCATGTTTACGAAGCATTAAAGTTTGGAGTGGATGTACTTTGGGTGGGTGCCCGCACAACTGCGAACCCATTTTCAGTGCAGGAAATCGCTGATGCGCTCAAAGGAGCAGATGTGCCTGTATTCGTGAAAAATCCGGTTAACCCCGATGTGGAGCTTTGGATTGGTGCGTTGGAGCGTTTGAATAATGCTGGAATTACCAAACTCGGCGCGATTCTGCGTGGTTTTACATCCCAGCAAAAAAATGGCTACCGCAATGCACCTAAGTGGCCCATTGCATTTGAGCTTAAGCGACTCGTCCCGGAAATACCTTTAATTTGCGATCCCAGTCATATTGCAGGTAAAACTAAATATCTTGGGCAGTTATCTCAAAAGGCGCTCGATCTTAATATGGAGGGCCTAATGATAGAAACACATCCGGATCCGACCAGCGCGTTAAGTGACGCGAAACAGCAAATTAAACCGGCACAGCTTGCCGAGCTTTTTGCGAACCTCAAGCCCAGAAATATTAAAGGTATACCCGTCACGCCCGAAGACCCCTTGCAACAGTTGCGTAATGAAAATAATGCCGTCGACTACGAAATTCTGGAGGCACTGTCACGCCGAATGGAAATTATTGAGCAAATTGGCGAATACAAAAAGAGTAAAAACCTGACAATTTTTCAGCCTAATCGCTGGCGCCATGTAGTGGAAGATAGAGTTGAGAAAGGCGAATCTCTTGGGCTGGAAGATGATTTTGTCAAAGATATTTATCAGATAATTCACAATTATTCTGTGAAAAAGCAGACTGAAATTATTAGTGAAGATAGTTGAGATTAAAAAAAGGAGCGAATGTATAAAAAAGGACTGGGTTAAACTGCCTTGTTTTCCTCTGATAGATTAGCGCAAAGTTCTTGTACAGCTATTTCAAATTCATTTAAAGTTTGAAATCTTTTTTCTGGTTTTTTTTGAGTCGCCTGGCGTAGAGTCTTAGCTAAGTTTTGATTGTGTCGGGAAGGTTCGTTTTCAAAAAACTCTAAGCTGGGAGAATCACTACTATTTGAATCATCATCTGTTTTATATGGTGAATTCCCGGTTAAAACTTCATAAGTAATTAAGCCCAATGAGTAGATGTCACTTCTTGAATCGCCTTTTCCGGTTTGAATTACTTCGGGTGCGAGGTATTGGGTAGATTCAATTTCTGAGTAGTCTTTATCGTTCCCGGCTGCTTGAAAAATACTGAAATCTGTTATTTTTATAACGCCGGTTTCATTAATCCAAATATTTGATGGTTTTAGGTTTAAATGGAAAACGTCACCTTTCTCGGCTGTCTGCAGGCCTTTGATTATATTTTCTAACATTTTCAAGAAATTAATTTCCCACCCTTCCTCAGATTTATTGAAAGTTAGAATAGTGTCGCCTTCAACATATTCCCTTGTGTAATAAATTTGTTCGTTACTTTCACCTAAATCGAAAAGGGTGGCAATATTGACGTGATTTAATCTGCCCATTTTTTTTATGTTTGAGAGTAGAGTTTCTCTCTGTATTTTTTGGGGGGTATCTTTTTTCCCATCGAAAAAAGTCTTCAAAATAATTGTACGTTCCAATTGTTTGTTTTTAGCGAGGTATGTAATGCATTGGGTTTGGCTGCCTAACTTTTTAAGTACTTTGAGATCTTGTATTTCAGGCGGAGAATCATTTTCTGTTTTTTCTTCTTTTTGTAGTTTTTGAATGGAATAGCACTCGGATTCTACCCCAAGTAGTAAATCGATTTGTTTGTGTGGCTCATATTGGATAGCCTCATCTATCTGTCGCAGTTCAGACAAAAATGTTTTCTGGCAGTCTATGTATAGCGAATGATTTTCCCGAGTGTGCGCTTCTATTTGTTGAAGCAGGTGCATTGATTTTAATAGGGTCTCTTGAAATGATAGAGTATCCAATATGATGTTCTTGTCGTTAGGGCGGACAATAATACTACTGTTTAAGGTGATTTGATTGCCCTCTTTGGCGGCTTCATTGTAATGGTCGATACTCTTGTATAAATTTGAAACGGCAACAACCTGCTTTAAAGGATTTTCCGCGAAGTTAAGAAAACCATCCTCGGTAAAACGCAAAACGCTTTGAGGTATTTTAAATAAATATGAAGCAACCAATTTTATAATTTTTTCGGGTGGTGAATCATTATCTCGTGTAAATAAAGAGGTTGTTAAGAAACTATGCCAATTATGACTAATGATTTCATTTTTAGGATTCCATTCTTGAGCTTTTTGAAGCTCGTTGAAAATGATATTATTTAATTCCTCAATCTTAGTTTTCTGTTTTTCTTTCTTTTTTTGAAGATCATAGAAGAAATCCTCCATGGCAATGTTACCCAAAATAAACTCGTATTCGTCGGAGTCATGATATCTTCCATTACTTTCGGAAATTTCTTCCGGCAAAGCATGCGTTAAGACAATAAGTTCTCTAAGTGAATCAAGTGTATTGGGCTTTAGTTGTTGTATTTGAATGAGTATATTTTGAATATTTTCTGAATCCGTTATAGTTTTTTTGCGCGTTAAACTTTGATAAGCTATGGTTAAAGCCAATTGTTTTTGCAAAAAAACATCAGGTAGTTCGTTGTTATCACGGATAGTTTTTATTGCATCATCAAACCTGGAATTCAGCCACAAACTCTTAATTTTAAACGCGAATTTTCTTTGAGTGTCCTCCTCAAAAAGGAGAGTCTCATCTGGTGTGTTGGGGTGAGGTTCCTTTGAGTTGGCCTCGACGGGAATTGTTAAAGCATCTAGCTTTTGTTTTATTTCTGAGGATGCTGGTGATTGAAGGTCATGATTGTCCAGCAATGTTCTGAGATGTTTGCGGGTTTCTAAATTCAGGCTTTCATTCACAGCTCTTGAGTATAAATCAAGCGTTTGTTCTGAGACATCTTCAAGAGCAATAGCTGCTTTGACTGCAAGTCCAAGAGCCTGTACATTTTCAGGCTCAAGTTTAATTAGCTGTGTTAGCTTGTTAAAGGCATCATGATACCTGTTGTTTTCAAGATAGGATCGTCCAAGCTTCAAAAGGAGCTTCTGTAATTTTTGATTCTGTTCTTCTTGTTGGTGCGTCATATTGTGTCAGGTGTGTTATCATTACTTTCTTCTGCAATATCTCCTTCGATAGATTTTAACTCATTTTCTAAAGTAGCAATGGCCTCATTGTCATTGGTGGTAGCGCCACTCAAAAATTTTTGGGAAAGTATTGTGTTAATTTGACCATGGATGTTACTGGCCAAATTTAGATCGATAACCATTCTAAATACTTTGAATGCCCGCTCATCATTTTTGCCTAAAACAAGATAAATGTTTGCAAGAATTGGATAGTATTTTAATCTTTCCGGGTTTTTAACCAGGAGCTTTTCGTATAAACGCGCTGCCTTATGATAGTTATTTCTTAAATAATAAAATCGTGCTCTGCTTGCAGCTGAAAAAACAGTAAATCCCAAAAGAGGAATTAAAAGAACTGTTACCGCTGCGCCGACGTAGAATAGTGGCATAATTTTTTGAGGTAGGGCCGGTGCTGTTTGTGAACCTGTTTTCAGTTTTTCCTTTGCTTGAATATATAAGTTTAAAATGTTGTGGTCATCCGGCGCTAACAATTTGAGTTTCTCAAGATCCAGCATGGCTTGCATCCAGTCTTCTTTATTGATGGCTGCGAGGGCCTCATTATAAAGGGATGTAAAGTACTCATCGGAAAGAAGCGGATTTACAGTACGAACTTTACCGGCCTTTTTTATCTGCTGAATCAATTCTGCTGCGTCTTTATAATTCGGACTAATGCTGGTTACCTTTTCGAATGAAACTAATGCAGAATTAAGATTCTTGTTTTCCATTGCAGAAACTCCGGCAAGGTAGAATTGTCGGAGAATACTTTGCGTGCTTTGAGACTCAAGTCCTCTTTTCGCCTTGTTTAAATTAGTTTGAGCGTCCTGATATTCTGAATCAGCTACTACCACCTGTTCAAACGCAATTATAGCTCGTGTCCAGTTTCTTTGTTCTAACGCTGCAACGCCATTGGCGTACTCTTCTTCTATAAGTTTATTGTTTTGTTCTTCCTGATATTGCTCTTTTAATTTTTGAAGTTTGGTGCTTGCTTCAGAGTTGTCGGGTTCAGTCTGCAAAAGCACCTGCAAAGTATTTATTGAAAGGTCAATATTACCTTCTTTCTCATGTTTTTCTGCTAATTCAAAAAGATCGTTTTGATATTCTTTTTTTACGGTAGATTTCAATATTGAATCGAGATATGCAGATTTTTCGTCAATACCAATATGGTTAGGATTAATCTCTCTGATTCGTTGGACTGCACTTTGTGCTTGCTGTAATTGACCCGCAGAAATTGCATTTTGATATTCTGATTCAATGCGCTGGACAAGAATTCCTTCTTCAACTAATTTTATAAAATTATCAAAAAAGGCTCTATTGTTTTTAAATTTACCCCGACCTTCTTTTAGCACGACTAATGCTTCCTGAAGGCGATTTTGTGCCTGGTAAACACGGCCAAGTTCAAATATAATTTGAGCTTTCATCGGCTTTTTTCGTGCACTTTTTTGGGCTAATAGAAGAGTCTTCTCACATTCTACATATTTTTTTAACCTTTTTTGAGCAGTAGCGAGGTTAAAGATAATCCTGACTTTTAAGTCGTCATTCAATTGTCCTTTGTTTAGAGAATTGGCTTTGAGGAACGCATTTTCGGCAGACTGATTGTCTTTTGTGTGCAAATAGGCGAGCCCCAAATTCATGTGTGCCTGAATAAAATCCGGCTCAACTTCAATAGCCTTAAGATAATGCTCAATTTTTAGTTGCTTTGATTTTTCAGCGACAGCCTTATTAAACCAGTCAACCGCCTCTTGCGATTGTGCTTTAACCTCTGCCATAAATACAAAAATAGCAAGTAGTGTTAAAAAATGGATCATATGTTGAGTACGCACGCTATCCTCCTTGCGTTTTTCATTGTTGTGTATTCTAAAATTCACTGGCTATGGTTTGCCGGCTGTATTTGACCAAAGATGGTGCTTTGGGCCAACGGCTCATTCTGCTCATCCTTTTTGCTATAATAAAACAGGGCCAAGGCTGCGAGAATAAGGGATATTGCAGAGAGTCCGATAAAGTTAATTCTGCGCGAAAGGCGATTCTTGGTTTTTTCAATTGCCGGTGGATATATTTCCTTAGCTTTTTGGTCAAGGTATTGTGTTATGTTTTCCGGTTCATCATTTATAGTACATTTGTCCGAAATTTCTGTTTCTGATTTCGAAGGCAGGGAAGCTACATGGATAAGGCAGGCTGTGATATTGTCTGAACCATCCATTAGCTTAGCTCGCTTCACGAGATTGCTTACTTTGTTCTGAAGAGAGCCATGATGAGCAGACAAAATACTTTTTATAAGCTCGTCTTCCAGTGCATTAAAAAGCCCGTCTGTACACATTAGATATAGATCGTTTTCTTCTAATGTCTCTATGTGTAAATCTACCTTTAAGGTAGGAGAAATTCCCAGTGCGCGGGTAAGAACATTCTTTTTTTGGAAGTTTTTTACATCCGCTTCGCTAATTTCGTTGTCTTCAATTAATTCATTTAACCAGGAATGATCTTTGGTGAGGCACTTTAGTGTTCCCTGGCGGAGCCGGTAAATACGACTGTCGCCAATGTGTGTGATCATCAAGTTTGTTTCGGTGAGACAGGCGGATAGAATTGTAGTACCCATGCCCTGCATATGTGAGTTAAGCAGAGCATGAGATAATATTCTCCTGTTAGCCAATCTTGTCGCAGCTAATTGATGGAGAATTGTATCGGGCAGTGTTTGTTTTATATCAGCGCAAGCCTGCTTAATACTAAATGAATTACCATTAATCGAAATATTAGATTCTTTACTTTCAGCAAAGAAAATATCTCTTAGCGTTTCACCGGCAAAGCGGCTTGCCATGGCACCTTTCTCGTGCCCACCCATACCGTCGCAAACAATAGCAAATTTTTTCTTTTCTGAGAAATATTGAAAATCTTCATTTTCTTTACGAACTGAGCCAATATCACTAGCGGCTGACATATTTATCATAAAAGGGGATGGAGAATTATCTGACATTTTATTTGAAAGTATTAATTTAAAGTTCGTTTTTTCTTTATAATTATGGTTGATGCCCCACTACCCGTAATCAGTAGAAGCCCCAAGATTATTAAAAGATTGGCCTTGTTGGTTTTTGGTAATGTATAGGATTCACTTAAATGGCTTTTATAACCACTGTACTTAGCTCCCCAAACTATTGTCCCTGGTGGTATTTGTGTGTTGGTTTTGTATTGAAATGCAATGCCGGTTTGAGTTATAGTTAGAATATCAAGAAAACCATCGTTTTGGAGATCTGCAATGAGCGGTGGACTTGTTTGAACAGATGATGTCTGTTCGGAATTTGCCAGTATTTGTCCATTGTCACCATCAATTACTAAAAGTATACCCTCAATGTTTTCGAAAATAATATCAGAAATATAGTCTTTGTTTAAATCTGATGCTGCAAGGCTGCTTATTTGGATGGGGCTCTCCGACTTTAACTGCCAGAGGATATTCGGACTTTGGTCAGTACCTTTGCCAGAGTAGGCGGTCAAATAACCGTCCTCGGAGCAGGTTGCAACATCTTTTAAACCGTCGCCATTGAAATCACCTAATACAAATGGGTAAGTTTTGTAAGATTCTAAAGACAATTCATTGAGTAGCACATCATGCCAGAGTCTTTTTCGTGTTGCACCATCAATCGCTACAATTCTTCCCTGCACGGTGCTAATAATAATATCAGGGCTTAAATCACCATTAATATCTGCAACCCCCACTGGAAAACGAATTTGATTGTCCTCGTAAAATGTACCCAAAGCTTGATTCAATTCCTCGTTAATATCAACAGTGCCTTTGATAGTCTTTTGGGTGCAATCGATAATAAAAACGATGCCTCGCTCACTACCATATAACAATTCGTCTATACCGTCTTTATCGAGATCATAGCTTGTTAACGGGCACAAGGTTGACACACCATGATGAATTGCTGACCAGTCCATAGAGAGGAGTTGGTTGAATCCAATATGGACAGTGCCCTCAATATCCAAAACTGCAATGTCTAGTAATTCATCACCATTAAAATCACCTAAAACAGGATTCCCTGTTAATTCATTTTCAAAGATATCGCTACTCCAGATTTCGGCCTCGTTCTTTATATCAAAAACCACAACGCGCCGATCATTGCTGATGTAGATTAAATCATCAAGATAGTTTTGGTTTATGTCCGCTGCTATTAATGCCGAGCCCGGTTTAACGGGTATTGCATCGAGCCATCTTTGAGACTTTGTAGCGCCATCAATTAATATGGGTTTATTTGCAATATTAGTATTTGCAATATCTATAACCCCATCGCCGTTAAAATCAGAAAGAACTGGCATAAACTGGGCTTCATTTCCATCCTTCGTCTCGGTTACAGGATTGTTTTGAATTGTAAGACTTTTATCGGTTGACCAGAGATGGAGCTCCAATATTAGAGGAGCTGGTTTTTGAGTTAAAACAGAGCGTTTTTTATAGCCGTATTGAGCAAAATAAGCACCAAAGCTAAGCGCCATAATTAACAAAAGCGTTAGGAACAAAGGTTGGTAGCGTACCCACCAAACTCCTGCTTTTTTAGGAGGGCTGGTGTTGCTATTGCCATCTTCTAAAAGTCTGAAAATACTACTTTGTTTATCGCTTACAATTTCAACTTCATCATTAGGGAAAATTTCAATTTCACTATCTTCCGAAACAACCTGACGGTTTACGTAGGTTCTGGTTTTACTTCTTTTGTCGGAGATAAAGAAAGAACCCTCTTTATGAACTATGGTCGCGTGCCGTCGGGAAATACTTTGATCCGGTTCTCCGTTTTTACCTTTATCCAGAATGATGTCGTTGAGTTTATCATCACGGCCAATTTTAGTATCCGGCTGAAGAAGTTGATAGCGTTTCCCCTTATAAGGCCCATAAATAGTAAGAAGCTGATAAGGCAGGAGGTTGGGCTCGCCATCAACATCCTGGCGCAGAAGCGTTAGAGATTCTTTGCGAATTTTGGTTTCGAATTCATCTAATTTATTGTTTTCTTTTTGAGTAATTGTTTCAGCATCATTATCTGAATCTGATTCGCTTATTTCACCTTCATCGAGAAGTGAGAACTCAATGTTTTCGAGAGGATTATCAAAAACAATAGAGTGTTCGCCTACTTTAATATCATCACCGCTGTGAATTTCCGCAATATCTTCGACTCTTTCACCGTTAATAAATGTGCCGAAAGCGCTGCGTAAATCCCTTATAAAAAAACGATTGCTTGTTCGCTCAATGCGGGCATGCTGCATTGAAATTAACCGGTCCTCAATTTTTAAGTCATTGATGTTTTCCGAGCCAATGCTCATTGAGGCTTGGGAATTTTTTAGATCATATTCTGTAATAACTTCAGCTTTTTTCTTTAAAATTAATTTTGGCATTACCCTTGTTCCTTGTAATCCATATTAGTGTTGTTGCTTGCAAAAATTTGATTTGGTGCTACCGTAAAGCTGTCAGACGAAACGTCAATCTGTTGTTTGAATTCGGGACTAGTTGCAAAACTTTTGTTTGTTGCTGGTAGCCCTTTATATAAATCGAAAATTCGTAGGTTCCCGGTAATATTCTGTCGTTCAACTTTCCGCTTGCATTAGTTAGCCCAATTGTTTTTTGCGGCTCTCTGACATTTTCCGCTTTGTATAAAATTCTTACGGAATCAACCGGCGAGCTCGTAATAGCATCGATAGTTTCAATGGTTACGTCGTAATAGAGTGGCTGCATATTAGCAACTACCGATGTTTCACCAGGATTTATTGAAATCTCGAGGTCGTGGTAGCCTGGTTTTTGTAGTTTTGCAGAATAAGTGTAAGGTGGAAGTTGTAAAACTACGGGTGTTTTTTTTCTATACTTTGTTGTTTTGGATTTCCTGGAAATACTGATGAGTTGGGCGTTGATATCGCGGTCGTTTTTTGAATAATCGTCTTTTGCAAAAATTTTAACATTTCGCAACAAGTCTTTATTTATTCTGCTGGTTGTATTGTCATTAATCGTGAGATTGAAGCTTGTTGGCAGGTAGCCTTTTTTGCGTAATGTAAAACTATGTTCGCCGATTTTAAGCATCATGCTGCCGTTTATTCCTGAAATGCTTACGGGCTTTTCACTACCGTTATGATAAATATCAGCAAATTTTGGATTTGAAATGATGACAATGTTTTTGTGAAATGCACCATTTATGGCATAATGTGCTTTACCTTCTGTAGGTTTTTTTAGCGACCAAATCCTATTGTCCTGAATGAATTCTTTGTTGTTTATTGAGCTGATACTTAGCCCGCTCAGGGAGGAATAACCGGAGAGTTCCAGCTTAATATCAGTTGGCTGATCAGATACATCCCAAAAAATTGTTGCCGGAGATTTTTGATTTAATTTTACGCCCTCAATAATTATGTCTGCACCTTCAGGATTCGATGTAATATCGAACTGATTTTTAAATTTAAGCACATATGGGCGCCCTGCCTGTCGTTTGGTCTCTCCTGCCATTGCTAAGGCACCTTTGCTAGGGACGTTTATGGATTTGACAATAGATTCATATTGTGGCATGGTTAAAACCAGCTTATGCACACCGGGAGAAATTTCTTCCAAATTAAGGGGGGTCGTTTTGTCTAACAGGACGTTATCTAAATAAACTTGTGCTCCGGCAGGAACAGAGGTGATTTTTATTGCCGGAGGAAAAAGGGTGTCAAAAATGTAAGTTCCAAGTGGAGTTATGCTAAGGAATGTATCTGCTGTAACAAATCCAATTAAGCCTATTAGTAGACTTAATAGAGTGAGTGTGATGGCTTTCTTGTGAGTACGAGCAGAGAGGCGGACAACATCGATGATGGTTTTTTGATTGTTTTCTTCATCATCTTCTACGAAACTATAGAAGTTGTTTGCTTGTTGTTCGTCCGTTTCCTGAGCAACCTGCGGGTTCTCATTTTCAATTGTGCCATCTTCGGGTTTTTCCGGGATAGATTCCTCATCACTCTCTTCTGAAAAAGAATCATTATTTTGGCTTTGTTCTTCTTCTGTGTTTAATTTGTCTGAATCTTGGCCGTTGGTTGAGATAGGTTCTTCAACAACGGGTTCATCATTTGGCTTTTCTTCATTTTCCGGAATACCATTCATAGTAGCTTCGCTTGTGGAGTCATTAAACGTCCCACTGTTAGAGCTACTCGCACCATTGCTATTGCTGTGTTCACCATTTGTGTTTTTATACGATTCCGAATTTACTTCCAACATGAAATTTGCCAGATCTCCGCTACCATTTGCAGTTGGCATGGTTAAGATCAAGAAGTGCATGAGATCCCGGTACATTTGTGTCGCATTTTCGTAGCGATTGGAAGGGTTGTGTTGAATGGCCTTTTTGCAAATTTGGCGTAATTTTTCAGGCACCTGCTCACTGTCCAATCGATTCAAATCGTAATTCCCGTGCATCAGTCTTTCAACAATTTCTGCCCTGTCTTTAGAAGGGATCAGTCTTTCGCCAGTCAGGATTTCAAATAAAACAACGCCCATAGAAAACACATCTGTTTTTCTACTTATGCTTTCAGTATTGGTGAATTGCTCGGGTGCCATGTATCGAACATTTCCCTGAATATGAATGCTGTTGTCATCCTCGTTATTACTTTGTGAAAACGTAGCCATACCGAAGTCAATAATTTTTATTTCTCCGGTGTTGGTTAACATGATATTTTGAGGAGAAATGTCCTTATGAACAAGTTGAAGGTGTTCTTGTGTTTCAGGATTAATACGGTTGTGAGCATAATCTAAACCGTTACAAACTTCGGAAATTATATGAGCTGTAATATAGTAGGGAAGTTGTTTGTTCTCTCCTTTACAAGCTTTTAGTAATGTAAGAAGATCAACACCATCAATAAATTCCATTATGATATAAATCTGACCGCTTTCATCATGTTTTATGTCATAAATTTGGATAATATTTTGGTGATTTAGGCGGGCAATACTTAAAGCTTCCTGCTGAAACATATCAATGAATTTTGCTTGATTCAGCAATCCGGGTTCAACTGCTTTTATAGCGACAGGTTTGTCAAAGTTTGTGTCTCTGCCCTTATATATTATGCCAAATCCCCCGCGCTTAATTTCTTCGTCGATTTGGTATTTACCACTGATGATTGTGCCAACACTCATTTGAAAATTACGCTCCTTGCTTAGTGAAGTCTACAGTTGGGTTATGTTGAATAAATGTTATCAGAATACCATCCGCGTGTAATATCGAATTAATTTTGAAGCTTATAACCAAGCAGTTTATTGCAAATTAATTTATATTTGTCTTAGAAATTATATAGGGTGAACTGGTAAGACAGGTTCGTTCTCAAGCAGTTCCGCCATAATCTACTCAAAAAGAGAGTTTTTTCTAAAATTGTTATACCGACCTTTGCAATAGATTGCGGATTTTGATAGTCTTAAATTATCCGGTTAAGAATTGTTCTTTTTAAGTATTTCAATTTTTACATTTGTGGTCTTATGAGATAAATATTTATTGGATATATTCGCTGTAAAACTGTCGTCAGCATTTGAACGCATTTTTAGATTTTGGATTATTTTGTAGGCATGTATTGCCTTTATATCTTTTCGATTAAAATGATCATATAGTTTGGCAATGTAGGGGTAAAGCCAAAGCATCTGTGGTTTTTCAGTAATCAGTTTTTCGTATACCTGCAGGGCATTTTCTTTCCGACCCAGAAAGGATAATGTACATGCTCTAAAAAATGGATTCAAATATATTGTCAGTCCTGTTCCGGTTAGTATGAATGCAACAAATAAAGTTGCAGCCCAAAAAGGTTTTTTTTGCCCCCTTGGCTTAGTTGGATTTTCTATTTTAGCTTTTGGTATAGAAATTTGTATGCTGGGTTGGCTTATATCAGTTCTTTCCAGAGCTACGAGTTTTGGGTCTGAATGAAGTTTAGCATTCAGGTTGGCATATTGTTGCTTTTTGATTTGCTCATTTAGTGTGTTGTTTTTTGGTGGTTTTATTGGGTTTCGAGTAAAACTACTTTTGGAAATGTTTTTGGGAGGTCCTGTGTTGGATTTTGAAACTTGCCAGGATTGCTTGGAAGTACCGACCTTGTTGCGATTGGCAGTCTTTTCTTGAGACGATTTTTTTTTGTGTTCAACGGGCTTAATGTTGTCATTTGTACTTGTCTTTACAAAAGAAATACCTCGATCTGTACGAATGTCCACATTTGTATTTTCTGCATCGGCACTGGTTGCTATTTCATTATGAAGGAATTCTGTTTGAATTTTATTTAATCGCTCTTGCACATCTCTAAAACCGGAAAATTTATTGTCGATTTCGATGTAAAGTAAACGGGCTTTTGTTGAACGACCCTTAGCTTGTGCCTCAACGGCTTTTAAATATATTTGATCAATTTCTATCGCCTGGAGAATGGCGCCGGCAAGTTGCTCATACCGCACGGACTTTTGGTTATAATCAAATGCTGCCAATTGTGCCATCGCTTCGTTAAATTTTTTTTGAAGATATAATATTTCAGCAAGTTGTAGTATAACATCATCCCAGATTTCTACTTTTGCCGTTACGAGATTTTTAACCCCTTTTAACGCGTCTTCACAAGCTTTGATTTCACCAAGCGCCCGATATGTTTGAGCTAATTCGTAGAGTAAGCCTGCCTTTTTTTTGAAATTATTTTTTGTTAGGGTTAGGGCATAAGCTTTTAACAGATGTTTTTTAGAAAGATGCCATTCGCGCGTTTGATTATAATGTATGCCTAATTTAAAATTGGCATCAAAATTTTCATTATTATTCTGAATGTCTCTTAAAAGCTGGCGGGATTCTTTTTGCGAAAGTTTTTTATTATTTAATCTGTTTTGGAAACCATTTGATTGTACCGTCCCCAAGAGAAGAAGAAAAAAGCCCATCGCTGAAATTTTCATGATTCGTATAATCAATAAAATTCCACTTTCTTAAATGCTGTCTAACATTTTTAAATCGGTATTTGTTATAGATGTATAGTATGAATTTCAAAGTTCTCCCAAATGTACATGATAACCAATTTAAATGAAGAATTCTGAGATGACTTCAATCATTTCGTTGGTATTATTTAATAAGATTTTTCATTTCATAAAAAGTTGGGGTTTCGAGAAATTATTTTTACGCACTAACAACTTTTTTAGCTAATTCATATTGTAAGAATTTAGAAGGATGAAAGTCCTTTCACAGCGCTCAGATTTATCAAACCCGATAACAAGAAAAGGGGAAGAGTCATGAAAAAGGTGATTGTTACTATCATCTTGGTTAATTCGTTATTTTTTTTATTCTCGATGTCTGCAACGGCAAGTTTGAAAGATAAAAAATTCAATGAAAAGTGTTGGTCTAAGAACGATAAAAACACCCTGCTCGGTATTATGAATAAAATCGTTAAAAGACCTCTTGAGACCAAATACAAAAATAATGACTACATTCAAACATTTGGCTGTGCCTACGAAGATGATGATATCGAACAGAATTCATTGCGAGCGGTCTTTAGAGCGATAGAGCAATCTTTACGAAACCGGAAGATAACCTCTCGCGATAACGTGATGGGATTGCTTGCCGCACGACCTGCCAGGCCGGATAATCTTGTCCGCGAGTATACACTTTATGTTAACCTGATAAAAAATTCACAAGTACAACAAGCACGCTACGAAGTGAAGATTTTAGAATTAGAGGTTATACCGACTTTTGAATCACGACGGGCTGTGTGGACACGAATTATTACCCGGTATGCTTACCAGGATGATTTTAAAAATGCTCCTGCGCCAACCGAATCACCTTCGGAATTTGTAACAATTATGGTGTTAGCTGAAGAAATTCTGGAAAATGCGGGAAAAGGTAAATTCAACAAAGTGAATGACCTGATCTCGGATGAAAAGAAATTGACATTTCATCCTACAGATATTAAAGATTTAGTCTTTGGTGACTTTCTGAAATTGTTTACAGAAAAAGAATCAAAATATGGAGATATTCCGGCCATCTATATTGGTAAAGGGATTTACTTTGCAAAGATACCTAAATTTGGATCAACAATTTTGAAATTTGGAGAAGAGTATTTGTTTAATTTACATATCGATACAAGTTCTTTTCACCGTGCCAGTAATTTGTTTGTAAACATCCAATACAAAGCCCCTGAATCTGTACTACAGTGTTTACTTCTGAGGTATGGTCAAAAAAAACCATTATTCCTACCTGAAATTACTCATTCGGGCAACTAATCCATTCTGAAACTAAGTAGATTTTTGATAAAAGTAATATTTTGAAATATCTGTTCAACCAAAGAGAGAGTTGTCTGTGATCAAGGATAGAAAGAAATTACCAAAATTTATTTTGGGCAAAAGCATCAGCGATGCCCGGCACGGGTATTCTAAACTCGGCTATAGGAAAAAATATGAACTTTGTATTATCGCCGTGCTGGTTTGTGTGATTTTTGTTTTTAGATTCAGTACGCACCTTGATCTGGAAAAGTATTTGAACACAGTAGAAAACACCCAATTTGAGTTTTTTGAGATTATGGACATACCGGTGATAGTTGAGCCGCCACAATTGCAAATGGAAAACGTTGTGGAAATAGTGGAGGAAGAAAAAGTAGAGGAAGAGCTGACAGAAATGGAAGAAATAATTGAAGAGATTGAGGAAATGCTCGGAGACGATAGCGCCGAGCCTCAGTTGACTTTAGCTTCCGCCGGCATGGAAAATTATCTGCTTGCAAGCTCGCAGTTAGGCGCTGTTAAAAGGACACAGTTTCAAGGCAGAGGGAATCTGGCTTTGGGAGATAATAATTTGTCTTTAGGCGCTGATGGAAGATATGTTGATGAAAGTAGCGGTGGATTAGATATTGGTGCGACAAAGACACAGCGTAGGGGATTAGAGTCTGGCGGCGGCGCATCCAACTTAGATTTGAATATTGAAAAAAAGACAAAAGCCCGGCCTAAACGTGAAGCGAAAGAAGAGAGCACTAATGGGACTTCTCTCAATTTTGAAGGAAAGAAAGTAAAGGTTCTATCTTTTTCCTCGACCACGATTGGTACAGAAGGCTATAAGCTTTGGAATAAAATTATCTCTGAACTTGATCGTTTGAATAAAGGCCGGTATGGTATTATTTCAGATCAAATTCAAAGGCGACGTAACGGTTTCATTATAAGTTTTGGTTTTCCTGATAACTCTGCCCAGGAGATCAATTGGCGCAACAATGGCAATATATCGATCAAAGTAATAGGAAACAGCAGCAAAACGACAGTCCAGGAATTACAACGCGCTTTAAGCGGCCTTCTAAGATTGTCTTTGTGAAATTGAGGAGCTATACATGATCAAGACCCAAAGAATATTTTTATTAATTTTTGTACTTCTAATGTTGGTAGTATTCAAAACTGCTTATGGTCAGCCCGTGAGTGTGTTGTACGAAGACATCCAGAACTCTTACAGAAATGCGGACTATCAACCAACAGTGGACCTGTGCCAGCAAATTTTAACCAGATGCGCTGAAAGTGTTCCCGATGTTGAATGTCGATTTACTGATGTTATGAAAAGCGTCTATCGCTTAAAAGGTTTTGCCGAGTATCAACTTTATCTGAAAGATAAAAGTCTGGTTACATTGGATGCCGCAATTATTTCTTTGAAGAAAAGTTACGAACTCTTTGGAGACCCGGAAATAGCTTTTAATTTCGGATACATGGAATCATTGCGAGCTATCGAAATGCGGGATGGTGCTTACCTGGATGGTTTGGTTCATGCCTGGCGTGGTATTCTTGGTCTTTATGCAAAAAACGACTGGAATGTATCGCAGGAACTGGTAGAAAAAATCAGAATTTTTATTAACCAGAGTGTAGATATTACGATTACGCCGTCTGACAGCGCTCTGACCAATGGATTATTCAACAGCTTTATGGTTCGGCTGGGTTGTGACATTGCAGAACAAGGTTCCTTAAGTCGGCAGGATAGTTTGTTTTTTCGCGTTTATCGTCAAAGAGCAGTCGAGGATGAATTTAACTTGCGGGGTAATGAGTGGCGTGCTCGTGGTTTTGCCGCCCAAAAAGACCTGAATAATTATGCGGATGATTATAATTATCGTGAAACAAGAAGAAATCTGGAACTGGCGTACAAGCATGCTAAGAGTACGCAACGCCAGGCTGAGATGCTGAAGGAACTAACAAAGGTCGCTCTTTTTATGGAAAAGGAGGGTGTTAACATCCAACCGGAAGCAGAACTCCAATACGCCAGAGAAAAAGCACAACAGGCATATGCATTGCTGGTCGACCGCGGTTCTGATATCAGTTTATCTCTTGGTAATGAAATCAAAAAAGTTTATGGAAACTCAATTTTTAGACTGGTCAACTACTATTTTAGCTTTGCCGATTCGACCAATCGACTGAACGCATATGCCCGCGCTAAGCGTGTTGGAGAAGAAGTTTTGGTGCCGGATGGCCGCTTGGGACGAAGACAGCGTTTTGTTTGGGATGGTTACGAAGACCTGTATCTGCGGCTCTCTGAGATCGGTTATGAAATTGGCGACAAAAACTTCGCAGTGGATATGGTAGATAAGGCCTGGAAAGCGGCACTCAGTGCAAATGGTTTATCCCAAAATGATTTATGTGGCGCACTCGAATTTCAGAAAGCTGCAGAGCTATTACCTTTTGCCCGGGTTTACCGGCAAATTGCCGAAAGGTTTGGGCTGCAACCTGTTTTGCATTGGCTAAGGCCGATTATTAATTGTATTGCAGATAGCGCCCGCTCATTTCCGACAACGAGGAAGGGTTAATGAAATATCAAATAATCCTATTTTTGATTGTTTGCATCTTCACAGGGATTTCATTCTCGAGCCTACAGGCACAACAAATTGACATGAAATTAGAAGAACAGATGATCTCGCTTGAGCGGGACGTTGTTCGGATTTACAATGAGTTACAAAAGTTTTTGTATATAACGAATGACCGTGGCAATGAACTTTTAGCCTTCGAATCATTGATCACGATTTATGTAGATGAGATATTGAATTTGTATGATACTTTTTGGCGGATTAAAGGCACAACCTTGGAGTCTCAGCAAAACATTGCAGCCCGGGGTCTTATTTTTCGGGCATTGACTTATCTTGAGCGCGCTCAGGAGGATGGCAGCAATTATCACAAAGCCTGTGATGATTACACAAGAGCTTTGAGGTTGGCACAAAATGAATTTAATGAGCCGTTGTTAAATACAAAAATTCCACATGAAGTCTGGGTAGGGCGCAAACTTTTTACGCGACTTGCCGACCTTCTAGACCACCGTGGTAAGAATTTTCAAATGATTGAATGTTTTAAAATGACGAATGGTACTGCCCGTTCCGGAGATCGTAAATGAGAAATTTTTGTCGGGTGTTTATAATTACTTTTTTAGCCTTGTTTTTTTCTTCAAATAGTTTTGCCCAATTGAATACAGAGGCGCTCATAAAGCGGATGCGCCAGCATGAAAATAATATTTTGTTTATGTATTTGGAGTATCAAAAACTGTATTATGAGGACAAGTCGAGAATACATGAATTGCAGGCATTTGAAGATCTGCTTTCCGTTTATATCGATCAAGTGACAGAAATTTATGAAACATTGAGCCTTTCGGTAAAAAAAACTGAGGTGCCCAGAGATATAACTGCACGGGCATTGATTTTTAAAGCACTGATGTTTTTGGAAAAAGCCCCACTTAACCGTGAGTATTTTGAAAGGGCCTGCTATTCATACTATGAAGCGCTCAATCTTTATGATAATGCTAATTCGGCACCCGTAATTTATAAAGACTTACCCCAGGAAATTATAGCAGGAAATAAAACTTACTACCGGCTAAAAGATTTGTTGGATGACAAAGGTTTGGGATTGCAGGACTTCGGGAAAGTTCGGCTTTCATTTCAAAGTTTTATGGTTACAGCCAACTTTGATCCTGAAATGTTAGAACTGTTTAAACTAAACAACATTCGAGGGAAAAACAAAGCGCCAGAACCTGAAAAATATACTTATCTTTTGGCTGAAAACAGAATTAAGGACACCTTCGAGCAAGTCTTTCGGGAAAAGGGAGACATTGAAACTTATGTTTCTTTGCCGGCGGGCACTTATCTGTTAAGATTGTTTGGTGATAACAAGGCTGGTTATACTGCCCTGACACGTTTTTATGTCAGGCCAAACCAGGAACATCATTATATTTTGGAGCCATTGGCAGATTGGATTGTCCTATATGAAAATCCAAACAGCAAACGCCCAGATTACTATAAGTTTAGAAGAACAAAAAGTAGTCTGATTACGGACTCCTTTGACAACAGCCTGGCGATGAACTCTTTTAGTGGCAGCTCTAACGGAACAAATGGTCATGCCCCCAAAGTTACACCGCGTGAGGATCTTGTTGGAGAAATCGTAAGTCAATATCTACCACAGTTTGAAATCAAAATGATGGTGGATTTAAACGACCCGGAAATCAAAGAGAACGCGACAGAGATAATTTCAAAATCCATTGTTGAGTATGTAGATAGTGCGGATTTTTACAACAAGTGGAATCATTGGAGTGCAAGTTGGGATATCTCTGAAACGGTTCGTGACGTGATTAGCCCGGGAAGCCTGGTTCCGATTTCGCTTATGGAGTTGATTTATAAAACGATTAGTGAGCTTTAAAAAAGAAGATAGCTTTTTTATTGTTCTGACATATACCGTCATTCCGGCAATCTTTAGGCCGGAATCTAGTTGTAATGAAGAAAAGATTACGGCCTACAATCCGCAGGAAAGACATTGGACGGTTTGTTTTTGGTCTTGAAATGCCACTTTATTTTTTACAGAAAACTGACGTTAAATAAAACTATACTACCCCCTGTTTTTCCCATTTTATTAACAATATAGCGGCTTCACACCGCTAAATTAACCAAGTTTAAATTCTTGCCTGATAAGTATAAAGCTGATAATACCGGCCCTCGGTTTTGATCAGTTCATCATGAGTACCGCGTTCAACGATTTCGCCATTTTCAATCACCAGAATTTGATCGGCCTTGCGAATGGTACTCAGCCTATGCGCAATAACAAAAGTCGTGCGGCCCTTCAATAGCTTGTTAAGACTTTCCTGGATGAAAAGCTCACTTTCCGTGTCGAGATTTGAAGTGGCCTCATCCAAAACCAGAATTTTGGGATCGGCTAAAATGGCGCGGGCTATGGCCACTCTTTGCCGCTGGCCACCGGAAAGTTTCACGCCCCGTTCCCCGATTAATGTCTCTAAGCCATCTTCAAAGCGGTCGGTAAATTCCTTAACATGCGCCGCTTTAACGGCTTCGAGTACTGCGGCTTCAGTAGCGTCCGGTTTCGAGAATAAGATGTTTTCACGGATGGTGCCTTCATACAAAAAATCGTCCTGCAACACAACGCCAAGATTCATGCGGTAGGAGTTCAATGTTACTTTTGACATATCCTGACCGTCGATTTTAACGGTTCCTGTTTCCGGGGTTAGGTAGGAAGCCGCCAGTCCCGCGATGGTGGTTTTACCGGAGCCCGAGCTGCCAACCAGCGCAGTCACCGTTCCTGCCGACGCTTCAAAATTAATCTTGGTTAAGACTTCTTTGCCTTCATCGTAAGCAAAATTTACATCTTTAAATTGAATGTCGCCCTTGAGTTCTCCCAATTCTATGGTACGATTTGGATCATCATCTTCCTGTTGTTTGGTGAGAATTTCTTCCATCCTGTCAAGGCCGGCAAAGGCTTCCGTAATCTGACTGCCGATATTGCTCATCTGTACAATTGGCGCGATGAGGAAACCGAGATAAAGTGTGAAAGCAAAAAAGTCCCCAAGGCTCATTTGGTTGTTGACGATCATTGAGCCGCCAAAACCCATAATGCCCACGCTTGCCAGACCCAGCAGTAGAGTTGCTGAACTGGTAACCATGCTGGTGGTGGTGAGTGTTGTTTTGACATTTTGAAAAATTCTATCTACGCCGGCTTCAAAAATACTGATTTCCTGCTTTTCTGCGTTGAAGCCTTTGATGACGCGAATACCGCCCAGAGACTCGGTTAGCCGACCGGTAACATCGGCATTGATTTTACCCCGTTCCCGGAAAATTGGACGAATATATGCGAATGCTTTCATGGATATAAAGCCAAAAATGATAAGCGGAATCAGCGTGTACAGCGTCATGGAGACACTGATTTTTAACAGCAGAAACAGACAGATGACTGAAGTCAAAATGCCGCCGAAGAGCTGCACCAGACCGGTGCCAACAAGATTTCGGACGCCCTCCACGTCGCTCATAATTCTGGAAACCAGTTCACCGGATTTGCTGTTATCGAAAAAGCGAATGGGCAGATAAATAATGTGACGTTGTACCTGTGACCGTAATTGTGAAATCAAGTGTTGGGCTTCCACGCTCAGTAGTTTGGTGAGGAAAAAGGAACTGACTGCCTGAAGGGTAACGGCGCCACCCACTGCAAATAACAGCATTTTCATCAATTTCAAGTCACCATCAGCAATGACGTTATCGATTAAATATTTACTCGCACCGGGCAAGACCAGTCCGGATAACCGGTTGATGACGATCAGTACCAAGCCCAAAAGTAGTAACTTACGCCGCGGCCAGATTATATTTTTAAAGGCGTAACGAACCATCGAGAGAGAAGGCTTTTTCGATTTTTTCATATTTTTCATAGGGGGTCTATTTCTTTGGTTTGAAGGTTAGCTTGTTTGCATTTTTTGCGAATACATTTTTTTTTGAGAAGGGAACGTTCCAGCGTTCGCCTTTATTATGGAGTTCTAAAAAGTCATCGTAATGTTTGCTGAACGGATTGCCCGACTGCCCCATGGCCACATTCATGGTGAACGCGTCCACATCCGACCAATCCAGAATGAAACGCATGCTCGGCCCGACTACCGAGTAGAATCGGTCATCTTCTTCATTATAAAAATTCCAATTTGCGTTGAGCGAGCCATTGTTGCCGCCAATTTCAAAGGGGCCACGATTGAGGTTAAGCCATGTGTCCAGAATTTTAACTCTGGCAAGCGGATGGCGAATTCTTAGCTTGCTCACCTCACCGAGCTTGCGATTGGCAGCCTTGGTTAACGCTAATCCCACTGCAATTTCTGAAATATCTTCTTTGGTTTCCACCTTCTTTTCTGTGCGCTGGTCGTCGATAATTTCGGATATATCCTCGGTTAAAACCTCTTCTTTTATGAGCTGTCCGGAAGACCAGTCGCTGCCAAGATCATCTTCAAATAAAGCCCAGGCCATAAAACGCCACCAGTATGAAAACAGCAGCGCGATTTCACTGTTCTCGGACATACTGCCGTCCCAGGCTTCTATTTTACCGCGCAACATGGGTTTGCCCAATTTACCTGCGCCCCTGGCAAACAAGCTTTTCCAACGCAACGAAAGTCCGGAAATCATATTGAGCTGCATCTCTCCGAGTTCATCAGGAGAGAATTTCTCTTTTGCACCCAGTAAAGTATTAGCGCGTGTAATTCGGTATGGGTCATAAAATCCGGGTAGTTTTGTCTGCAATTTCTCCGAAACAATTTGATTGTTGCAGGTTGCCAGCCAGCCTTCTGCGGGGTTTAAAATATGCGGTGTTTTTGCAAGTGGGAGATAGCCTTGCCAGTTATTGTCAGCCTGCTCAGCGGCTAATTTGCTGTAAGTATTTGTATAACTCCGAACTGGAATCGGCACACCAAGCTGGTAACCTATGTTACCGGTTTTGTCAGAATAAGTCCAGTTTACGTCCAGGGCGCCCAGACCAGTGACCGCTTGGCGAAAACTGTCAAAATCATCAGCGGCCTGTAAATTCATACCGCTTTGAATTATATCCGCTGCGGAAAAATCAAAGCCGGCCCATTTTAGAATGGTCGCTTCAAAGGCATCCTGTTTAATTACAATGCCACGGCTGGTTGACCGGACAGCGATATTTTCAGGTTCGGATTCTCCCTTAACTGAGATTTTTTCAAATGTTGTGGTTACTTCCTCATAACCGTTTTCAGTAAGGATTTGTGTGCTGTCCACGGCGTTTAAAGGGGCGGTGTAATAATCGATTATATCCACCGACGCAACAGTGAAGGCGTACGCTATTTGGCCATTATGCCCCATGCTCACAAACGGTATGCCCGGCACAGTAACGCCAACCACGTTTAGACCTTGCTGAGAATGTAGACCGGCGATGTACCAAAATCCAGGAATTTGGTTGGTGACCAGGTGTGGGTCAGAGGCATGTACCGCGTGCCCTGAAGTCGACTTATGCGGCGAAACAACCCAGGAATTAGAGGCATTGGTCATGCGAAGTGGAAAGGCTTCCTGCTGAAACAATGATGAAAGCAAACCCTTTTTAATGGTTGCCGGCGACCAGGATTTGTATTTTTTGAAAACGTTGAATGCAGCGTCTCCAAATTTTTCTATGAGTTTGGCGTAATCTTCGTCTCTGTCCATGAGAGCGTGCGAGTACCAGGTCTGGTAAAGCGCAACAACCATACAGTCTTCCGGCGTCCAGGGTTCCGGTTTAAATTGTAGAATCACGAATTCCGGCGGAAGTATGGTTTTGGCGGCAATCCATTGATTGATGCCGCTGCAATAGCTGGTTAGCGTTGCTCGCGCTTCCGGAGAAAGGCCAGCAGCATCTGTTTGCGCCTTGCGTGCAAAGCCGATTTTACGTTGAAATAGATCGACTTTAAAAGCTGCTCTACCAAAGATTTCCGACAGCTCGCCTTTGGACATTCGGCGTACCAGTTCCATTTGAAAAAGTCGCTCCGAAGCATGCAACCAACCGAGTGAGGTGTACAAATCATTATTTGTTTCAGCCCATATTTGTGGAATGCCCTTGGCGTCGAAAGTAACTTCAACCGGGTTTTGCAGGTTGGCAATAATTTGTTCGCCTGAATATTCCGCCGTGGAGAAAGATAGAATCCATTTACCGCCGAACCAGACGAAGAGCAGGATACCGAGCAGAGCGTAAAGACTTCTCAAAAACAGTTTTTTCATTCTTACCTTTAAATTTTTTTATGCCGAAAGAAACGCCTCTAAAAATAGGTTTAATTGGCGGAAAAATCAAGGGATGTTCGATTTAATGGGAGAAGCAGTTTCTGATATTTTTTCGAAAAAACTGTATTTGTCAAATTGGTAGGAAATTAAATCTGTATTACTTTACGTTCTCGATATTTTTTTGCTTAAACTTCATAACTCCGCCTTGCGCGAAGCAGAATCATCTGTTAAGCCGATTTGCCGTTGGACAACGGCTTGTTGACGCTTACCATGAAAATTAAAAAAAACAGCATTGAAAAAAATCACCGCGACAAATTATCGAGCATGGTTTGAACAAAGTGAAACAGCGATTTTTGAGTAATTTCGCTTTCTCTGCCGAAGTAACTTTCGGTTACTCATTTTTTCACTCCCAATACTTCCTCTACTTTAACAGCAACATCTTTTTTGAATGATAGATCTTTCCACCGACTGAAAGTCTGTAGAGGTACACACCGCTGGGTAAATGACGCGCATCGAATGCAGCTTTGTAATGCCCGGGTTTCATGGTCGTACGAACCAGCGTGCCAACCTGTTTGCCTAGCAGGCTGTAGATATTCAATTCGATAAAACCAGCACGCCCGATTTCATACTCGATGGATGTAGTTGGGTTAAATGGGTTTGGATAATTGGCGGCAAGTCTAAATTGAGACGGGTCGTTGTTTTCTGTCGCCGCCACGGATGTTGGCGCGCTGGTTATCGTTATATAATCTTCGAATGTCTTGCTTTCTGAAGTTGACCCATTACTCACTTTCAACGTAATGCTATATGTACCGGCTGTCTGAAATTGCCAGCCGGGGTTCTCCTCGTCACTATCCGTGATGCCATCATTGTTGAAATCCCATTCCCAACTTACGATGGGCTGATCTTCATCGGCAACACTTAAGTCTTTGAAATTTATCACATCGCTGGTCGTTGCATCACGTTCCTCAGCTTTGAAGTGGGGTCGCAGAAAGCCTGTAGTGGCTGATTCTGTGAGTTGCAACAGCTGATTGACTTCAACACCTGTAACTGTTTGAATTTGCCCGGAAGGCCAGCGAACCACGAGTGAATCGATGACAGAGGCATCCCCGAGCCCAAAATGGACTTCCAGGTTTTGGCCGCAATAACCATCTTGTCCGGAAACTTGACGCATTTGCCAGATGGCTTTTCCATTTATGGTGGCTTTTGCACGCACAACGGCTTGGATCGCAGAGCGGTTCGAAACACTACCAGCCAATTTTATGGCGAGCCAGTTATTTGCCCCGCCATTATTTAGGTAGAGGGCGTTATTTTCATTGGCACCAAAGCATTTTGCCACTGCTAAATCCAGGTAGCCATCGCGGTTAAGATCACCAAAACTGGCGCCGTACGTCCAGCCTTTCTCAGTGGAGACAATGCTATTGTCTTTGCTGAAGGTGCCGTCACCGTTGTTTAGGTAAAGGAAATTGCTGGTCGTAAGTGGGCTGAAGCCGTTGGCTACAAACAGATCAAGGTCACCGTCGTTATCCACGTCGCCCCAGGCGGTGCCAATGGAATGCCCCCCGTCACTCACGATGGCGCCAGCGGCGATCCTGGTGAAAGTCCCATCACCATCATTCTTGTAAAGATTATTCGAGGCACCCCAATTCGCCACAAAGAGATCCAAATTTCCGTCATTATCATAGTCTCCCCAACTGCTGCCAAACGACGACGACCTGCTGGTGGCAATGGCGCCCACGGTTATTTCCGTGAATTTGCCGTCGCCGTTGTTGTGATAGAGGAAATTCGTCTCGCTGTTTTCATTAGCTATGAAAAGATCCGGGTGGCCGTCGTTGTCGTAGTCCGCCCAATCCATGTGACGGGAAGAACCGCCAGAAGTGGAAATCGGTGCCAACCATATCCCGGAAAGATGTTCTTTCGTGGTGTTTCTGTAGACGAAATTGTTTTTGTTATTGCCAGCGCTGTTGGCCACTGTCAAGTCCAAAAACCCATCCTGGTTCATGTCTATCCAGGCGCCGGATTCTGAATATCCTCCTTGACCAGCAGCTACATCTTCCACAACATCGAAGTCATTTTTACCTTTATTAAGGTAGAGGAGATTGTTAGCTCCATACCAGTTGGCGACAAAAAGATCGGGATAACCATCATTATTGAAGTCTCCCCAAGTGCTGCCATCGCTGGGTGCAGCGTCCTTTGTAATGGCAATTGAATCTATTTTGGCAAATGTGCCATCGCCCTGGTTTTCGTAGAAAAGATTATTCTGGCCATTTCGCGGCCCGTTGGTGATAAAGAGATCCAGGTCACCATCATTGTCAGTGTCGATCCAGTTGACAGATCGCGAATCCCCGCCATCTGAAACAACTGGGCCTGAATCAATCCGGGTGAATTGTTGAGAAAAAAGAGAAAGCGGTAGGAAAAGCAGTGCGGAAAAAAATAGAAATTTAATCATTTTAAGTCCTTTGAACATTAATTTTACAGTTTAAGAGCTACAATTAATAAAAAAAGAAGAAGGTTCGCCACGGCGCTGAGGCGAATGAGGCCAACTTTTCGACAAACCGGATAGGATATACGGTAGAGCGGACTTGAGTTTTTTTCTAATTGAATTTTGGTGTGGAGGAAAACTATTGTAGCGCTTTTAAAACCTGCTCGCGATAAGTGCGGCTGAGTGTGTATTTTGGGCCGTTGATAAGAGTTAACTGATAGTCTCCCTTTGATAACGGTTCCAATTCGCCGATGAGGCGGAGGCGAACTATGGTAGAACGGTTGATACGGACGAATAGCGCAGGATCGAGTTTCTGCTCTAGCCCGGAAAGAGTCAGACGAACTAGATATCGATCTTTCGAGGTAATCAGGCATACGTAATCGCCCTCAGCTTCAAAAACATTCACTTTCTCAATTGGTACAATCAGCAACTTGTTTCTTTCACGAACCAGAAAACGTTGGATAAAATCGGGTCGCTGCTGAATATGCAGAAGCAACTCCTGTAAACGCAACTCATAGTCAGGTTCATTTTTTGCCTGCAATAGAAAGCGCACCCGTTGAATTGCTTTCAGAAAATACTCTTCCTTGATTGGTTTGAGGAGATAATCTACAGCATGATTCTGAAAGGCCTGTAACGCGTATTCATCGTAAGCGGTTACAAAAATAACCAGAGGCAGTGGGTCCATCTGCAAAGCCGACAATACATCAAAACCGTCCAACTCCGGCATCTGGATATCCAGGAAAAGCAGGTCTGGTTTGAGCGAGTCAATTTTTTCCAAAGCGGTAAGCCCATCCTCACACTCGGCGATGATTTCGAAGTCTGCCTGTGTCGCCAAAAGCTGTTGAATTCCCTTGCGTGCGAGCGGCTCATCGTCAATAATTACAGTGCGAATCATTGCAAGGTCTCCTGCGGGATTGGGATCTGCAAGACTAATCGTGTACCCCCTTCTTGGGCTTGTGAAAAATTCATTTCAAAGTTTTCTCCATAAAGTGAATGCAGCCGCTCACGGGTAATCTTAAGACCCAAGCCAAACTGGCCCTTGGATGTCTCTGTTTCATAACCGCGGCCATTATCGTAAACCTCCAAACAAAGTTTTTTGTCCGACTTTGATGCTGTAAGCGCAATCAGGCCTGGGCCTATTTTGCCGGCAATTCCGTGGCGAATGGCATTTTCGACCAGCGGTTGTAATATCAAAGAGGGTACTGGAGTCTGGTCTAGCACAGTGGGAATGTCGAAACGAATTTTAAGTCGATCGCCAAATCTTACTTGCTCGATAGCAAGGTATTGGCGGATAAAATCAACTTCTTGCTTCAGGTTTGTAAATTGGTCATCTACATTTTTGAGCACGTGGCGTAACAGCTCACTTAAGTGGCTTACCGTTTCCGCCGCACGTTCAGGATTATCTTTGATCAGAACCGCGATAGAATTGAGGGTGTTAAATAAAAAATGGGGCTGCAATTGCATCTTCAGCGCATTTAATTGAGACTGAACCAACGCTGTTTCCAACTCAGCATTTTGGGTGCGTTCCTTTTGAAAACGGCCGTAATAGTCCAAAACATTGATAACCAGCAGCAAAACAAAATAGACTAGAATACCATAGTCAACATTGCCCGCCGCATTCAAGAAAATACGCCGGAGATCAACCCCGTTTTCTACTCCAGCCGTTAAAATAAAACGATAGAGATTGTATAATACTGCATGTCCCAAGGGAACGAGCAGAGCTAAGGTAAAATGCGGCAAGAGTAACCGGCCCCAATTCTCTCGTGTAAACTGAAACCGCCGCGAGACAAGGAGGGCAATCGGTGTAAATAGTGCCCACAAGATGAAATACGGCGCATCCACAGCCAGGGTGGGTAGCCATTTCACCGGCCGACCGAGCTCAAGACGGTAGTAGTAGGACTGGGCTGAGTAGAGGAGGCCGGCAACGGTCCAGATGAGCAATACAGTGGATGTTTTTTTAAGTCTAGTGGCCATGATCTCTTTTAGAAAGGCTTAACGCTGCTGCCACAGATCCGTTTTCGGATAAAACGCCTGCCATGCAAACCAGAACGCCATCACTGAAGGAATCGGCTCGCCATTCTCATCAGTAATTTGGGTATACTTTTCATTTGCAATGTGGCGGACAAAAAGCTGCTTGTCTCCCATTTTGTCTTCGATAGTTTGCTTTGTGGGTAAATCAGCGATGGGATAAGCTTTGGCTTTGCCATCAATCACTACGCCAACAACCCAGGATTTGTTTGGCAATTCTTTGCGTTTATGCGGCACAGGAAACATCGTCCTGTCGGAAGCAAAATAGGAGGCGTAGGCATCACCGCCATAATTGCGTCTGTGCCCTGTATCTTTGGACAGCACTTTTCCGTGCGGATACTTTTCTCGCCAGGCCTTCCAGGTCAGGTGTTCGCTTGGGAGCCAGTTCAGTTCTGTCCCAACGCTTGCCCCGCTGACCGACTTCATTGCCAACTGCGACCACAGCGATTCGCTTTCCCTATCATACATCAGTACATCGCTCTGATAAAGGAGACCTGATACGCCAAAAGTACGTAGCTTGCCATTTATGTTGCGGCTAAAAACCATGGAGGTTCCGCATAAAGGGCAATAAGTTACAACCACAGCATCACCCGCTATTACGTCATTGACAATTTCATGCCATATTAAAATCCGTGTCGGATAAGCACGCGCTATATCTCCACGCACGAGCCCGATAACGATGTCGTCATCATCCAGAAAATTTACTTTTTCAATGTCGATAAATTTGGGTTGGTCGATTGACGGAATGCCATCGCGGGGCGGGCCGCCACTGAAAATATCATCCTTGTCTATTGTTGCATTTGATACACTAAAACCGTTGAATGATTGCGCCTGCAGATCATAAGCAAAAACGGCCAACAGAATCATGGAAAAAATGATGGAAATAATTTTTGGGCTCATAAAAGCAATTTGAGTCGAAGATGCATATTTGTACCTCATAAAAGATAACCTTTCTTGTTTCATTGAATAAAGAGGATTCATTATATGGTATAACCTCTTTCATAGTTTTTTTAATCCTTTGAGATACAATTAGTTTACTGTTCTGATTTGAGCAATACGTTTGGCCACGGATTGACATGTAAAAAAATCCACCTACTTCAATAGAAGCATGCGTTTTGTGGTAGAAAAATTATCAGTTTTCAGGCTGTAGAAATAGGTGCCTGTAGGAACTTGGTTGCCGGAGTCGTTGCGGCCGTTCCAGGTGATTTGGTGAAGCCCCGGAGCCTTTTCTTCATCTACCAGGTTGCGAATCTTTTGGCCGAGCGCGTTGTAAATAATTAGCTCGACCGGTACTCTCTCATGTAGCTGGTAAGTGATGAGGGTCGAGGGATTGAATGGGTTCGGGTAGTTTCCGAGCAGTGCAAAAGATTGGGATTGAAGTTCATCTCCATCTGTCACTGAGCTGACAGTGTCTTTCAACTCGAAAAGAAATAAACCATTTTGTACGTCGCTGACGTAAATTATGCCTGATGGTGCAAACGGATAGACGCCCCATGCACCGCCAAAACCTCCTTTGATGGAAGGCGCAGTATCATATTCATCAGCCATCTCGGGGTTGGCCGGATCGGAGATATCGAGGACTCTGAAACCGGCGCTGTAATAAGAAGTTACAGCATAGTCGCCAATGATAAACAGGTTGTGGACAATGGCATCGGGATCACCGAATTCGCCCACGCGCTGTGGATTGGCAGGATTACTGATGTCGTACACAAAAATATCCGGTGAAGGATGTTGTGAAAGTTCATCACAAATGAATAGAAAATTGCCATCCGTAGATGTCCAACCGCTGTGGTGAAATTGCAGTTCAGGGTCATTGATGGCACCGATAAGTGTCGGATTGGCGGGATCTGCGAAGTCGTAAATAAATGTTCCTGCTCTGCCGTGAAAATCGTATAACACATTGTTGATAACAGACGCATCGTGACCTTGTGAGCCGCCTGCCCACACCTGTTTGGGATTGATTGGATCCGGATTCAGGTCTAAAACACGAATGCCGGGGGATTCGAGAATCATGAAACCGTCATCTGTAATAAAAATATTGTGGGAGGAGTCGAACGAACCGACGATTTTGGGAGTTGCGGGATCGGCAATATCGATGATTTTACCTAAGCCCACGCCGCCAGAGCCGGTGACCGTGTAAATGAAATGTCCCCACGCCTTCACATCAAAACCGGGCACACTGTCAACTTGGGCCACGATTTGTGGGTTTGCGGCATCGGTAACATCTACGATGGAAACGCCGATGGTTCCAAGGCCACCTACAAGTGCGTATTCGCGTTGGGCCACTTCATCAAAATAACCCCAGACATCCGAAGAGCCGCCGCCCGGAATATTTATGTGCCTGCGCAGCTGTATAATTCCTTCTTGTCCTGATGACCCAGCAGCAATTTTCATGTGAACATCGGCCACACTGATGCTTGCATTTTGCTCCGCAAGACAAGTGAACTTTTGTGCAAATAAAGGCCGGTGCCCTATGAATATTACAACCAGAATAGTAACAAGAAATAGTATTTTTAATTTATAAGAACTCATGCCTTTCTCCTTATAGAGATGTCAAAGTTAACTGAAGTAGATTCCGCTTAGCAGGACCTTAATTACCAATCCCGGAAAAGATATGTAATTTGTAGGAATATCTCACAAACGGCGAAGTGCTGTATTCAATACAAAAGCACGGTGATTTTATTTCAGTGACGTACATTTTTTTGGTTAAAAAAGCCGGGAGACGTTTCTATAAATCTCTTACAATAATTGACTTTGGTGTTACCAAAAAATTTCAAGTTAACGGCATCCGGGCTCGCCAGGCCAGAGTTATGAACCGTACCAACATGAACACAACCATGCCCCACCACACACCGGTTAATCCCCAGCCCAGCGGCAGCACCAGCAGCAGAACGCCACATCCGGCTAACGCTGATAAAAGCATGGCTCCCGCAAGAAACCGGAAACGTTCGGCGCCCATGAAAATGCCATCGTAAACAAACACCAGTGCGTTAAGCGGCTGCATTGCGGCCACAAAAGGGAAGAGCCATCCAACCCGGGTTATGACAGCCGGATCGTCGGTAAAGAGGGGGAGTAGAAGAGGCTGCGCTAACCATAATCCTGCTCCTAAAATCAGTCCTGCAAGCAGCCCCCAACTGAGGAGGCGTTTAATAATGGCTCGCGCCCGTTCAGGTTCATTGGTTCCACGATACCGCGCGATGAGCACCTGCCCCGACACAGCCAGTGCGTCAACCACCAATGCCAAAAATAACCACAACTCACTCGCCACCTTGTGGGCAGCCAGCGCCAGCGTGCCCAGTCTTGCGGCAATCGCGGTGGCCAGGGTTAATGTTCCCATGAGCAGAAAAACCCGCATGGCTAAATCCCAGCCAATTTGTACGAGTTGCCGCATGCCAACCCAGGTTAATTTTTGGCGATGCACACCAAAGGCACGACCGCGTTTTCCGAGCAACATGCCTACAAAAAAGACTGCGCCCGCGTATTGCGCGATAAGCGTTGCCCAGGCCGCTCCGGCTAATCCCCAACCGGCTCCGAAAATCAGCAGTGGGTCAAGTATAAGATTGATGGTATTGAGACCAAGTGTGACCCAAAGTGGCGTTCGAGTGTCCTGATAGCCGCGAAATGCACCATGCCCAACCATGATGAGCAATACGGCTGGTGCAGCCATGGCCCGGATTCTGATGTAGACTAACGCTTCATCCAGGAGACTGCCGCCGGCACCCATAACCTGCAGGATGGGTATGGCCAGCGCTTGCAGAAGAACCACCACCGTCAACCCCGCGAGCAGCGCCAAACCTAAAGCGTGCCATACCAATCTGCCAGCCGCTTCGGTATCTTTTTGACCGATTGCGCGTGCAACCAACGGCGTAGTACCATAGGCCAGGAAGTTAAACAGAAAGAATGAAAAGGCGAACACGGCGGTGTTCAGTCCCAGAGCAGCCAATGGCGCGGCTCCAAGTTGCCCAACGAAAGCGGTGTCAATTATGGAAATGAGAGGGTCTGCTGCCAGAGCGCCCAGGGCAGGTATGGCGAGGCCGAATATTTCACGATCAGTGTTTGAGAGAGTGGGCATAGTGGGTTATCAGTTCTTCGTTAATGGGCATGATTTTCTCCTTGTGGTTTGTTATGCAGTTGGATATTCGATTTTAAAAAAGAAATGACTAAATTTCAATCTATATCGTGCGATGTAGTTGACTTTTTTTATCATTCTGCTATTTTTGAATTTGGTGATGCCAACGAATATAGCGGGATTCTTCCCGGAGAAATACTAAATTATAAAACGTTGGAAATCATTTTCAAACTTAGTTTAGAAAATGAATTATATTTTCATATTTGGATATTTTTTCAATGAATATTTATATCGTTCCCATGCTGATTTCGGGTATTCTATGTACCTTGCTTTCGGTCATAACCTGGTTGTTTCGCAGACGCGAAAATATTAACCGCGTCTTTTCTTTCTTTACTCTGACATTGGCAATTGACAGTTTTGCTTTCTTTGCGTGGTTCCAGTTTGGAAGTATAGAAAGTATCGATACCTGGATGAGGCTTACTTTTACAGCAGGTTTTCTCGTACCAACAGGGTTAATATTATTCTTCATTGCCTTTACCGGGTATGACAAAAGAATGGACGACAGGGTTCTGGGAATTAAAGTAAGACACTTTCAGATTTCCACATATACATTTATCTTCGCTTGCATTCCGCTTGCTCAGTTTTCTAATTTATTCATTAGAATATCAGAAACTCCTAAAGACATTTGGGACTTGGAGTTCGGTCCTGTTGGAAAATTTATGTTTCCTCTTTTTGCCGTAATCTTCATCTACTTATTTGTTATGGTTTTCAAGAGCTACAGAATTACAGAGAATAAACCTCAAAAGCGCTTTATTCTCCTGCTTGCCGTTGGTACAGGAATGTGGGTTCTGTTTGGTTATGTTGGGGCGCTTCTTGTCCCAATCTCAAGCGAGGTTTGGAACTCCATCAGCTATCTGGGAACAATTATGATGGCGATATTCTATTTTGTGGCCATTTTAAATTATCAGTCAGATAAAGTACACGATCTGAATCTCAACCTCGAACGTAAAGTTGAAGACAGAACCCGGGAACTAAAACTGAAAAACCTGGAGCTTGGTGATACCCTCACTAAACTGAAACAGATGCAACAACAAGTTATCATCCAGGAAAAAATGGCTACCCTTGGCCAACTGGTGGCGGGACTAACCCATGAGATTAATACGCCAATAAGTGCAATTCGCAGCATGAATGATACAAAGTCAAAAGCCGTTATTAAGCTTCAAAAGTCTTTGCAGAATATAGCTCCCGTTGAAATGGACAACAAAATAGGGAAGGTGATGGAGGTAATTTTAAAAGCTGATCAACTCATTGACCAAGGCATTGGACGCTTACATGAAATCATACAAAATTTAAAAAACTTTACCAGGTTGGATGAAGCGGAAATGCTATTGGCGGATATTCATGAAGGCCTTGATAACACTTTGGCAATAATCAGACATGATCTGCTTAAAAATATCGAAGTCGTGTGCGAGTATGGTGAGATACCATCCTTTGTTTGTCATCCAAGAAAACTGAATCAGGTTTTTTTTAATATATTGAAGAATGCATGTCAGGCGATTGAAAGTAAGGGGAGAATTACAATTACTACCAGCCTGAAAAAAAACATGGTTCATGTGGCGATTAGGGATACAGGCAAAGGCATTAAACAGGACGAACTCAAATCGATTTTTGATCCTAATTTTACTAATAAAAATTCAGTAGTTAGAGCTAGCCTTGGTTTATCTATTTGTTACCAAATTATTCAAGAACATCATGGCAAAATTGATGTTGAAAGTCAGCCTGGCAAAGGGACAGTCTTTACCGTGATTCTCCCAATGGAATTATAAAATAATATTAGTCAGAATGTTTTCGAAACTCAATAATGGATAAAATTTAAAGATTCACCATTTGTCCCAAGTCCAACTCATTCGCGGTTTTAACAGCCAGGCCGGCCACGGCTAAATCCTGCACCGCATTTCCCACAGATTTAAACACGGTTACTTCAGTTTCATTTTTTCGGCCTTGCCTTGTCCCTGCGGCAATTTCTCCAATTTCTGCGTGCAGATACTTTTCTTTAAAAAGTCCTCGTTCGAGAGGTTGGATAATGTCTCCGGCTTCGGATAGACAAGCGCTGCGTGAATCCACCACAAGTTTGGCGCGGCAAAGAGTTTCAGCGGGAATTTCACACATGTCGGGTCTGTAGGAACCAATGCCGTTGATGTGTACACCGGCTCTCAGCATAGTGTCTTCAAATACCGGTGCGATGGCTGTGGTTGCTGTGCAGATGATATCTGCTTGTTTTAACTCCGAAGGCGATTTCAGTACTTGCACCGGCACGGATAGCTGTTGTTCCATTTCCCGCGCAAACTGTTCTGTTCGAGATTTAGTAGGGGCATAAACCAACGCTCTTTTTATTGACCGGACAGCGCAGACTCCTTCAAGCTGAGTTTTGGCTTGAGCGCCTACTCCAAAGATAGTCACCACTTTAGCGTCTTGCCTTGCCAGCAAATCGGTTGCGAGGCCGGTTGCTGCTCCTGTGCGCAGAGCAGTCAGATATTCGGCATCCATCACTGCGATGGGCTGCCCATTCAGGCTGTCAAACAGAGTGAAAAGAGCATGAATTCGAGGCAAGTTTTGTTCAGGATTTTTGTTGAAAATAGATACCGTTTTCAGTCCAAACTGTTTTAAGTTTGGTACGTGAACCGGCATAATCAGAGCGCAGTCATCCGCTTCCTGTAAATCCATTCTCATTCTTTGCGGCACGTTTGCCTGTTGTGCCGAAAGGCTGATAAAGGCTGCTCTGGTGGCTTCGATGGCTTGTTCCATGGTCACACATTTTTTGATATCGGCGGCTGATAAAAAGGTGAGCGTTTTGTTTTTCATTTTTTGATAGCTCTGGAGATTAAACTTAGCCTGAATTATTCAGGTTAGTTTCAGTTTATGAAATTCCGTTGAACTCCCCCGATTTTCTCGCTGGACGCTTCTAAAATCTACCCCCTTCGGAAGGTGTTGCAAATAAGAAAAAGACCGTATAAGATGTCATTCCAGTTGCCCGCTTTTAGGGCATACCGGAATCTCTACGCTCAAAATATTGCCTTGGCCGTTGAGATTCCGGAATCGCACAAAGCGCGAGCCGGAATGACAGGCTGTTTTTAGCTTATTTGCAACAGCCTCCTTTGAAGGAGGATTTGAATATTACCTTAAAATAAATCCGTTTTTCAATGGGTCAGAAGGGTCGATTAAAAATTCGTGCATGCCGGTAATAAAAGCCCGACCTTCGACCTCCGGAATGATAGCTTCGTGTGGTCCAAAGGTGGTAGTTTTGATAACTCTGCCCGTAAACGTGCTGCCGATAATACTTTCAATTAGCATGGGTTCATTGATGCCGATTTCTTTTTTGGCGAAATGCAACGCCATACGCGCACTTACACCGGTTCCGGTCGGACTGCGATCGACTTCACCTTCGGCAAAAATACACACATTGCGGCTATCGGCTTTGTCGCCAATTGGCGGCCCCAGGAAAATTGTACCATAAAGGAAACTCAAGTCCGCTTCGTAAGGATGGGTAATCGGGCGGCTTGCCATAATCGTGCGTTTGATTGCCATGCCTTTTTCAATTAATGCCCGAAAGTTTTCCGGTGTACAGGTTAAGCCAACTTCTTCAGCCTGAATAATGGCATAAAACGCCCCTCCAAAAGCAATATCGTATTTTACCAAACCAATGTCCGGTACCTCAACGGTGTCATTCAAGGCCAGTACAAAAGACGGTACATTATGAAAGTAGATACTTTTTACGCCACCGTTTTCTAAACGGGCGAAGGCGGTAACCTGACCTGCCGGTGTATCAATTTTGACTGTGGTTATTGGCTCCTGTTTGGGCAGCAAGCCAAGTTCCAAAACTACTTTCGTCACGCCAATAATGGCATGGCCGCACATGGTGCTGAAACCTTCATTATGGATAAAAAGTACGCCAAAATCAGCCTCCCTGGAAACGGGCGGGGTGAGAATACAGCCATACATATCGGCATGACCGCGCGGTTCCCACATTAGGGCTGTGCGTAAATGCTCATAATTTTCTTTCGCAAAGCGGCGTTTTGCCAAAATTGTATCGCCCGGTAATTCGGGGTAACCATCTAAAATAATCCGCAAAGGCTCGCCTTCGGTGTGAGCATCAACTGTGGTTATCTTGCGCCAGTTATCGGGAGGAGTCCAGTCTTTTTTGAAATTCATTTTCGTGTTTAAAGTTTTGATTTATTCAAAAATCACTTTTTCACTTTGTGCAAACCATGATTTATATTTGTCGCGGTGAATTTTTTCAATACTGTTTCTTTTAATTTTCATGGTAGGTGTTGTCAAACCGTTATCAACTGTCCACTCTTCACTCATTATAATCGCTTTTTCAATTTTTTCATGTTTTTCAAGATCATGGTTTACGGTATTAATTGAATGGATAAGATGTTTGGAGATTTCTTGAGAGCTTTGCGATTTTCCTATTGCTGAGAGCGTTATTAGTGCGATTGGTTGAGGGATACCTGTACCGACGATGCATATTTGTTCAATGAAAGAACTTTTTAAAAGCTCCAGTTCAATTGGGGCAGGAGAGATGTACTTGCCTTTGTCTGTTTTGAACTGGTCTTTCAATCTGCCGGTAATGGTCAAATAGCCGTCGTGGTCAAATTCGCCAAGGTCACCGGTTTTAAAATAGCCATCGTCATCAAATACCTCAGCCGTTAACTCGGGCGCTTTATAATACCCTTTCATCAGGCCGTCACTTTTAATGCATATTTCGCTGTCCGGGGATAGTTTGACTTTTGCATCCTGAAATTTCTTGCCGACGGTCCCTTTTTTGTTAGCATCCGGGAAATTGTAATGCGAGTAGAGACCATCTTCAGTCATTCCATATGCCTGGCAGATAACAACGCCTAACTTTTCAAACCAATCCAATAATCCTGAATCTATAGGTGCTGCACCGGAGACAATGTATTGTGCCTCAGCCAACCCAAGTTTTCTTACTATTTTCTTTTTAACCAGAGTGCCAATAACCGGAAGTTTTAAAAGTCTGGTAAGTTTATCTTGCGGCATTTTTTCCAATACTTTTTCCTGAAATTTTGCCCATACTCGCGGAACGGAAAAAAATAAATGAGGTTGGGTTGCTTCGAGCTCAGTTGCAAAAGTCGCTAAAGACTCCGGGAATACCAGGCTGCCACCCCTGAACAGGCTTTGCATTTCAATCCCTAAACGTTCGGCGATGTGTGAAAGTGGTAAGTAGGAAAAAAATCTTGGGTGATTGGGGAGTTCAACACGCTCGATGATCATATTTGTAATTTTTGCAAAGGATGCCGGTACGTGCATGACGCCTTTGGGGGTGCCTGTTGTTCCGGAAGTATAAATTATCGTAATAAGGTCGTCCTTAGCTTTTTTAGGAATTTCCTGAATGGCTTGGTGTTGCTGAATCAGATCTTCCCAAATCAGACCTTCATTTACTCCATAAGCCGTTGTGCTGATTTTAACAATCTCAGGAATACCTGATTTTTGAGAATTAAAGTCGTCTAATTTCCCAATGATGATTGCTTTAGCCTCGCTGTGAGTCAGGATTTGATGAATGGAGTCGGCATTTAAGGTTGGGTAAATAGGCACTGAAATATAGCCGCTGAACATAATGGCTAAATCGGCCATTACCCAGTGTGCACAGTTTTTGGAAAGCAACGCTATTTTGCTTTGAGGTGGAAAGTTAAAAGATTTTAAACTTGCTGCAAGCCGTCTAATTTCATCACCGCTTTCCTGATATGTGTATTCTTTTATTTGACCATTTATGGGCTGTTTTAAAAAGAGTTTATGAGGCGTTTTTTGTTCCCAGTATAAAAATGCGGCGAGTGGCGATTCAAATTTTTTCATAATTTTATTTTCTTTATTTTAAGGGTAATCCGTTTATTATTCATTAATTGAGGCGAATAACTGTCCTTTTATGAAAAAGACTTTGTTCATTTCCGATGACTAACATATTTGGGAATTTACTATGATTGATGACTAAGCAGAGATTGTTGGCATCTTTAGGTAGCATAAACTTGCGGTTGGTTAGCACGGATTCTCCCGGCTGAAGCAATGTGTTAAATGGCACTGCATTAGGATTTTCATCGGGGTTGTAGTACCTTCCTTGATTATCAATAATAGAGATACTGACGCGATTTCTACTCCTTGCTTTACTGCTGCGGGGATGATTGGATATCCGGAGGGTCACAGTACAAGAAAGCAGGGAATCGGTATATGTTCTTCTTACATCCTCAACCGCAATACACCAGCCATTGGAGCATTGTGGGTCTCCTGCATTCAGTATTTTTTGAGGTGAATATATTGAGACAAGTATAAGGATGCTGAGATAAATCCCAACCAAAAATCCAAGTTGTTGTAAAACCCGACGAAGCCGTATTTGGTGGCGATCCATGATTGCGATAACTGCAATAACCAGCAGAAGCACAAACGTCAAAAAAACAGCGAGAAATATCAAATCAAAAATATTCATAAAGGTGAGCGCAACTCAGCTTTAAATTTTATTTTGCAAAAGAATATCAGAAATTCTTCGAGCTTCATAAAAACGGTTTCTTATGCCGTAATTAGTTTTTATCTATCTGGCCTCAAGATTTGTCAGACGTTGCTGTAATTGTTGAATAGTTGTAGCTTGTTTTGCAATGAGCGCCTGCTGTTCCTGCATACCTTTAATTAGCACAGGAATGAGACTGGAATAAGCTATACCAAGTGTCTCTAATTCTACACGTACCGGGACTCCATCTTCCTCATTTTCAGTTTCAGGCATTTGATAATCGTGCGTTTTCACAGCTTCGGGAATCACTTTCAGCACGTCCTGAGCGACTAAGCCAAGCTTGGTATCGCGGTCGGCTCCTTGCCGCCACTGGAAACTCACCGGGCGCAGTTTCATAATATCACTTAATCCCCGAGCCGTGGTTTGTATGTTTTGTTTCAGACGTGCGTCCGAGGTGTTAATCGTGCCATTAGTTGCGTAAACATCATCCCAACGAAGTGTCGATGTACCCAGATCATAAATATTATTTGAACTTGGCCTGAGATCCCCCCGAACTGCAATCTCGCTCGTGCCGCCGTCGTCAAAGTACTCAACTGTTTGAAGCCTGATTCGTCCATTTACATGCAGTCTGTCCAACGGCACGTTGGTACCTATACCCACATTGCCATTTTTGCGCACGGTCACGGCATTACTTCTCGTGCTTGGGCCGGTGCCATTACCAATTTCGAAAATGGGATCCGAGGTGAGCCAGGAAGTGGCGCTTCCCCCGCCCACATTATACCGGCCGACTGCCATACTTGCATAAGATTGCGCCCGAACGGCATTACCGATTGCGACTGAATATATAGCCTGTGCCTCTGCGAAATATCCCGCAGCAAAAGAATAATTTTGCTCCGCATCTGTGCTATAACCCAGTGCGGTAGAACCCAGCGCAAATGCGTCTGTATTAAAACCCATTGCTGTAGAATATTGCCCATCTGCATTTGAGAAAAATCCGCTGGCGAATGCGTAGCTGTTGGTGGCTTCAGTATCTCTTCCCATGGCCGTTGCACCAAAGCCTTGGGCGCGGGTATTTAACCCAGAAGCAAATGAATAAAGGCCAATGCTGTCAGCATTCCAATATGTGCTGGCTGCACCTGTAGCGACGGTTCCGACTCGAAATGCATGTTTGTCTGGGAGCCACATCAATTTGTCACCGTTGCCAAGCGTGTCCGTACCGAAAAGAACGCGCTCCCCATTACCTATGTGAAACGTTGTTTTGGGAGATATCCCTACGCCGAGTCCCATTCGTCCGTCACCTGTGATAGATAAAATATCACCACCTACACCGTTCCAGATATTTAACCGATCGTTTTTGTTGTTGCTAGCGATATAACTAGCGATAGTCCAGTAATTACTGCCATTGTTGTTCCTGAAGTTTAGACGGGCGTAATCGTTGCCGTCTTCATGCAACAGTATGTGAGGATCAGTTAATGAGCTATTCGTGGTAATTTCAAATTTACCGTCTGGTGAGTTGGTGCCAATGCCTACATCGCCGCCATTATAATATATGTTTGTTGCGTTCGGAGTCCAAAGACTGTTGCCTGCATCGTCTGCTGAGGGTGTCCAACTGGAGTCGGCTACATCCCATTTTAAAACATCACCATTATTGGGGGTGTTCTCTGAAATATTATTTCCGCGCAAACCAATTACACTGGGCGAGGGATATTCCCCGGAAAGATCGCCGCCCGCAGGACCTGCTGGGGGCAGGGTAACACCGGGAGCTATTTTTATCTGAGTGATACTTGAGTCAGCAAGCTGGGTGGTATCTATACTGCCTGGTACAATGTTGATGGTAGCTGTTGGGCCGCTTGGGTCGGTAATAGCCAGCGTGCCGTCACCATTTTGGATACCCTGGATGCCTTCACCGGTGCCACCGGCTCCTGCATTGATAATAATGCTGTCGCCGCTGGTTGAAACTGTAGCCCCGCCGGCAGCTGTAATTTTAATATGATCACGCAATTCGTTGACACTTTTCAGTAACTCCCCCTCAGCTATTTTATTCGCTGTGACACCATCGTCAGCAATCCCAAGGGTAAGCTCACCCTCAGTGCCGCCGCCAGCCATGCCATCTCCGGGAAGCACGGCTGTAACATCACCGTCACCACTGCCAACACCTACGGCGGAAACGACAAACGTGTTGCCGGTTTCACTAATTTGGATATTGGGGCCGGCGGCGAAATTAATTCCATCCGTCTTGCCATTAATGCTTCGGACCATTGCGCCTTCGGCAATTTTAGCAGCGGTAATGGTGCTATCTGCTACGGATTGTGCATTTAAACTGTATGGGCTGGCCGTAAGTTCTATGCGTGGAACGAGTTCAGATTCTCCAGAAATTGTCATACCAATCCATAGAGCGATGTTGAATTCGATGTTCAAAGGATTTGTTTTGCCGAGAGTTACACCGAAAAGTCCATCCTGAACTGGTATTGTTTGCTGTTCCTGCCATAATGCGCTGCCGCCGACTAATTCATCGTAAATAGCAAAAGTAATTTCATAGTCTCCGTTTTCAAGGAGTTCACCCCCGGTATTTGTTAAAACTCCTTGTAAGTTCATTGTTTTTGGAATCTGTCCAAAGACAAAATTTACTGAAAGTAGAATATATATAGTTAAGCATAATATTTTGCTTTTCATGGTAACCTCCATAAAATGAAACAGGAATACAACGATGTGAAATTGAAATTATTTGAGCAGTGTTAATTTCTTTGTTTTTACGAAGCTGTTTGTGCGTAACCGGTAAAAATATAATCCACTTGGTAAGCCGGAAGCATTCAAGATGACATCGTGATTGCCCGCTTGTAATTCTTCATCTATCAGCGTGGTTACTTTTCTACCTAAAATATCATACAATGTGAGGGAAACCCTTGAGTTAACTGGTAGTCCAAATTGTATTGTGGTCGATGGGTTGAATGGATTCGGGTAATTCTGGTCGAGGCGGAATTCCTCGGGAATCACATCGTCAGCAGTATGAATGCTGGTAACCATATCAATATTTTGGTACCAGAATCCAACCTGACTTTGGGTGTTTTCATTTATGGCAATTCCGACGACAGGTTGGCCAACAGTTGCCATTACGCGCATACTATCTGATGTAATATTGACGCCGCCATTGCTTATCACCGAGCGAAGAAGTTGCGTTTGCGCGAAAATATCGCAAGGGAAATTGAAAAGCACGGATAAATAAAATATATACGATCGCAATTTTATGCTTCTCATAGTTCGACTCCCGGTTAATTGAATGGAATAGCAGAGAGTTGTCCGCTATAATATGAATGTATTTTAAGAAAGGATTTTCTGTTATTTTTTATAATAACATATTGTGTTAAATAAACGAAATGTTTGTTGAAATGTCAATAGCAACTGGGGGGCGGACATTGAATTGATAGTTGGGCTGTGTGTTTTTGGTTTATGGTCAGAGATTATTTTCCAATGAATTCCTTCAAGGCATAGGCGTTGTTAAGTTTTAGCTCTTTCGAACTGAATAAAAACGTCACCGTCCCTATTGAGGTTTTTTCCCGAAACTCTGTGAGTGCTTCTTGATTTTGGTTCATTTCTGAAAAATACTTTTGTTTGAATTCTTCCCACTTGCTATGGTCGTGAGCGTACCATTTTCTTAGCTCGTGGGAAGGAGAAAT
>JAJDAE010000201.1 GCA_029262035.1 Candidatus Zhuqueibacterota bacterium | reverse complement strand
GGTGGAGCTGTTAACGAAATTTTAGTTACAGATTCCGGTGATTTAATCGCAGGCACGCGTCTCGGTGGCCTTTATCGTTCTTCCGATGACGGACAAACCTGGTCTTTAATTCCGGAAAGCAGCGGCGCGCCTTTGCTCTTTATTGGTATTTGGGATTTGGTTAAAAATTCTCAAGGTCATATATTTGCTGGTACCAATGGCGGCCTCTATCGCTCTTTAGACGATGGTCAAACCTGGCAATTTTTTGATGTAGGTTTGGTCAATCGGTTTATAGAATCCATCAGCATAAATTCACTTGATGTCTTATTTGCAGGCACGAGAGCTGGGGTATTTCGCTCTGAAGACAATGGCGAAACCTGGGTAGAATTTAACAATGGCCTGACCAATACATTTGTCACCGCAGTAGCCATTAATTCTTTGGGAGATATTTTTGCAGGCACGCAAAGCGGCATATTCTATTCAGATGATAATGGTGATAACTGGTCGGAAAGAAGCACGGGCCTGCTTGGCAATAAACAAATCACAACCATATTTATTACCCCGGATGACTCTTTATTGGCGGGTTCATTTGATGGCGTGTTTAGAAGTGATGATCATGGTTTGAATTGGAAAAGAGTTCTCCTCGCCGGCACACCTCTCTCTTTTGCCCGTGATTCTAATAATGTCTTAATCTATGGTTCTGCTGGAAGTTTTGTTCACCGTTCAACTGATAACGGGCTCACATGGACTGCCGCAGCCGGTCTCCTGCCATCGGCAGGTTATAACGATTTCCTTTTTACCAATTCCGGGGAACTCCTGGCCGCAACGGCAAATGCCGGGATGCATCGTTCTTCCGACCTTGGAGACAGTTGGACTGCATCAAATACCGGCCTCAACATTGCGGATGTTAAATCTATGGCAATAAACCCTTCAGGCGATATTTTTGCAGGTACAAATAGTGGTCCATTCCGTACAAGCAACGGTGGCGAGACCTGGACTGGGATCGATTCTCCTGACTTTGGCAGCAATACACGTTTTATTGCAAGCAATAGCTCTGGCCGATTGTTCGCAAGTCTTGGTAGTCTCATGGCACTTTCCGATGACAATGGCGACACATGGTTTTCGGCAGACAGCAGTTTCGATGCCAATTTCCCGGAATCCATTGCTTTTGGCAGCGAAGGCGTGGCTTACGTTGGTTTGTTTGGTCAGGTGTTTAAGACCACCAATAATGGTGATTTGTGGGCAGAGGTTTCTTCCGGTCTCCCAACCAAAACTATTCAGGTGATGGGGGTAAATAGCACGGGAACTGTTTTTGCCGGTGTAGACAATAACGGCGTATACCGTTCGGCAAACGCTGGTTTAACATGGATTGAAATCAACAATGGCCTGCCAAATAATTTTGATGCAAGAGGATTTTTATTTCGAACAAACAACGATATATTTGTGTGTGGTACGGGTGGTGTTTTCAAGAGCAGCGATAATGGAGATACTTGGGATACTCTTAGTTCAGTCCCCTTTTTTGATGTAAGAAGGATAATTGAAAATGCAGAAAACAATTTATTTATTGCAGGCCGGGGTAATGGTATTGCGGTTTCTGAAGATGGTGGCTTGACTTGGCAAAGGATCAATTCCGGACTTCTGCACTCAGACGTGCAAGCATTACTAACTGATAATAATGGGAATATATACGCAGGTACCCGCGGTGGTGGAGTATTCAAAACACAGTTCATTCCAACCTCGGTTGAGCAAGTTAAAACTGGAGTTCCCGAGACATTCAGTCTCGGGCAGAATTACCCAAACCCGTTTAATCCATCGACAGTTATCAACTATAAATTGCCTGCGAGCAGTAACATAACGCTCACTGTTTACAATGCGCTCGGGCAACAAGTACGGGCTTTGGTAAACACCCATCAATCGGCGGGGCAACACAAAACTGTTTGGGATGGAAGAAATAATGAGGGGATGATGATGGCCAGCGGGCTTTACTTATACCGTCTTGAATCAGAAACTTTCACCCAAACCCGGAAGCTAATATTGCTGCGCTAAACAAAGTTTGTAATTTTTTCAGATAACGGATAAATGCAATGACCTGTAAATTTATTTTTGCGAATCTACTATTTTTACTCATTTTTTGTCAGTTTGCTATTGCACAAACACCAGACTTAATATATCACAACGGCACCATTCTAACTATGGAAGCAAGCCAACCACAGGCTGAAGCCATAGCCATTGTTGGTGAAAGTATTTTGGCAGTTGGTTCAAACACCGACCTTTTGGCGCTCGCAGGCGTGGAGACACAGCTCGTAAATCTGCAAGGTTCAACGGTATTGCCAGGGTTTAACGACTCACATTCTCACTGGTTTAGCTGGCGCGAGCATCGATGTGAGCTTTCGGGTGAAGTGAATTATCCGGAACTTGAGGAAATAATGCAACTCCTTTCCAGAAATGGCTGGACAAGTATTTCTGAACTCAACTTTGGCCGTCCGGATTTTGCAGCAGACCATTTAAATAATGCTCTTGCTCTCGATAGCCGTGGAGAATTATCAGTACGCCTCAACGGCTACTGGGGCACCCTGGATGATGTCTCCCTGATCCAAGTTCTTGAAGATTCCATGCGTACACCTGACAAAACCTACTCGCCGCGTGTCCGCGCTACCGGAGTTAAAATGTATGTGGATAATCCGTTCGGAGACCACGATATTTTGACCCAACAACAAACTGATGACTTGGTCCAAAGAGCGCATGATAATGGCTGGCAAGTGGCGGCGCATGCGGTTAATGAAAGCGCCGTTGAAAAAATACTCAATGCCTATGAAACTGTTTTGGGAGCTGATTCAAATCAGGGCAGACGTCATCGGATAGAACATGCTGTAAAAATAACCGATGACCAATTGGCGCGAATTAATCAAAAAGGGATTATCGTTTCATTTCAGTTGTTGGGGCCGGCGGACTGGCCAACCCAGGAGACTTTTGCAAGTCGCTTCACCGGCTCAAATCCTGAATGGATTATGCGCTGGAAGGATCTGGTCGAGTCTGAAACAAGCGGCGTAAAGAATGTGGGCAGTACTGACGCGCCTTTTAATGAATCAACCTGTAATTATTCTCCGTTTCTTATTATTTACCAGGCCGTAACCCGAAAAGGCTATATAGATCGAACCCAATCTGAATGGGAATTAACGCAGCGTTTGACTATTGAACAATGCCTGAAATTGCTCACACGGGATGGTGCGTATGCAACTTTCGAGGAAGATAAAAAGGGGAGTTTAAAGCCTGGCAAATGGGCTGATCTGGTCATTGTTTCCGCCAATCCACTTGACGTTGCCGCACCTGAAGCCCTGTTGGATATCAAAGTCCTTTTAACGATGGTAGGCGGGCAGGTTGAATACTGCGACGAAACCTCAACGTTGTGTTCACCGACTAAAACTTTTAGGGTAAATGATGCAATAATCACAGCGTCAAACTATTTACCTGACCAAACACCGGACAAGGCGTATGATGGAAATCTCGAGACCAACTGGGGCGCTGGCGATTCACCGCCACAATGGATTGAGGTAGATCTAATGAAAAAGTTTGAAATAACCGGCATGGATTTGGTAATAGACCAGTTTCCATCGGGTTCAACAACTCACCTGATATTGGCCAAAAACGATGCGCCCGGCGAATTATTTACGACAATTCATCAATTCAACCAAACCACTGATTTTGGCCAGACGCTGAACTATAATGCTCCTGATAGTTTACCAGCCTATCGCTATTTCAGAGTTCTGACATTTGCCAGTCCATCCTGGGTTTCCTGGAAAGAGATTATCATACACAAAAAAGATATTACCAAAGTCGAAGAAAAAGAAGAAATCACACCTGAAACTTTCACGCTTAAACAGAATTACCCCAACCCGTTTAATCCATCAACAGTAATTGAATACAATTTGCCGACGAGCACCAATGTGCAGCTCACAGTTTACGCCACTCTCGGGCAACAAGTACGGACTTTGGTAAACACCGATCAGTCGGCGGGGCAACACAAAACTGTTTGGGATGGAAGAAATAATGAGGGGATGCTGATGGCCAGTGGGCTTTACTTCTACCGCATATCAACAGACCACTTTAACCAAACCAGAAAACTCATTTTGCTGCGCTAAGCAAAACCTGAGACAAAAAAATGGACAGGACACTATTCATTGTTAAATATCTATTTGCTTCCCTTGGGTTGATTTTTATATGTGTTGGTCTTTGGCAATATTTCGAGACTAACGCACTTATCAATCGCGCTTATTCAACGAAGGGTGTTGTCATTGATTTAATAAGGGGGGCATCAAGCGAATCAAGTTCGGGTAACTACAAGCCGGTGGTTCGGTTTAAAACAGAAAGGGGGGAAGAGATTGAATTTGTTTCAGGTCTCGGTACCAGCCCCCCACTTTTTGACCGCGGTGAAATCGTTACCATATTCTATCAACCGGACTCTCCCGAAAATGCAAAAATTGATGAATTCTGGTCGCTTTGGTTCTTTAGTGTTTTGTCCGGTGGCATGGGCATAATTTCCTTTTCGGTCGGCGGCGGTATGATACTCTTTTCATCGCTTGGTAAAAAACGTGAGGAGAGGTTACGCCGGGAAGGTACGCGTATCCAAGCTAAATTTAATGGCGTTGAACTGAACAGGAGATTACGTGTCAACAACCGCAGCCCATACAGAATTACCTGCCAATGGCAGGATCCGGTATCATCAAAACTGCATATTTTTAAAAGCGAAAATTTATGGTTCGACCCAACAGATTTCGTTAAAACCAAAACAATAACCGTGTTTATCGACATGAAAAACCCAAAAAAATATTATGTTGATGTTTCTTTTCTTCCGGAAACTGTTACGTAGTAGACCTCAAAGGAAAGGGCACTGCAAACTGATCTTACATTTCTTTATGCTAATTGATGGATAGGTTTTAACCAAAGTGTCCGGCATTAAATATTATCGCGATATTTAAGCTGCAGGCCTTTTAGAAAATTGCGCAATATCTGATCTTTACAGACGCGGTAGTGTTTATGGCCCGGCTTGCGGAAAAGAGCGCTGAGTTCGTGTTTGCTTAACCGAAAATTAGCCCGTTCCAAAATTGCCAAAATATCATCATCCTTCAGGTTTAAAGCAATTCTTAATTTTCTGAAAATGATATTGTTGGTTAAACGCTTCTCTGGCTCCGGTTGCGGCCCTTCTTTTTTGCCGCGTTTCTTGTTAATCAAACCATTTAGAAAAATCGCAAGCGTAATATCGTTGCAGGAGCGATACGCCGGGTCATCATCTTTTTTTAGCCAGTCGCTGATCTGCTCCCGGGTTGCCCGGTGATTGGCCGACCGAAATAAAGCCATCATTTTTTCATCGTTAAAGTCAAAAATATAGCGGATACGGCGTAAGATATCGTTATTGGTCATTATACCTCAAGGTGCAAAAATTTCATTCAAAGTCAAAAGGGTCTTTCGCTGGGTTTTATTATCAATCTCCCCAAGCTTTTGAATTAACCGACCTTTGTCTACAGTCCTTATTTGGTCTAGTATAATTTGACCATTTTTGCCTTTAAATTTACATAAAACTCTTGTTGGGTAGTTTGTGCCTTTTGTGGTCATTGGTGCAACAATGACAGTGGAGATAAACTGATTCATTTCATCGGGAGAAATTATCAGGCACGGTCGAGTCTTTTTTACTTCCTTCCCTTTAGTTGGATCAAGACTTACAAGAAAAACATCGAACCGTTTTATAACCATCTACCACGACCATTCATTTTCGTCCCAGTTACTTTGAGAACTAAGTGTTTCTTCGTCAAGTAACTCATCATCACCAGCTTTACTCATTTTTTTAAAAGCGTCCGCCCAACCTTGTCGTGTTTTTTTTAAGGAGCGAATAACTATTTCCTGATTCTGTACCTTCAACTCAACTTCATCGTTCAAGCCGCTTTGCTCAAGCAAAACTTTAGGAATCCGGACACCTTGTGAGTTGCCAATTTGTATTATTCTTGCTTTCATAGTAATTACATTATAATTACTTTAAATTTAACTTACAAGATTTTTTGAAAGTATTAATTCAAAGAAAACTATCATCCCCAATAATCTCCCAAGTTTTTATCGCCACTAAGCTTCTCTTGCAACTCATCCGGGTCGTTGGCGAACAACGGACTGATTTCCAGTTTGGCGTGGTTGCCGCCTTTGGTTAGATCATGTCCGGCGTGTTGCAGCCAGCGCTTGTATTGTGCCACCATATCTTTGCGTGCCGTATCTGGCGAGTCGCTGCCTTCGGCATTCTTAACCGGGCTAAATTCTTCCCTGCGGTCTACTTCAAGAATTACAGTACTTTTGGCATGTCCCAGAGCATCGAAAACAAAGGTTTCGAATTTATAAGCATTGGGGCTTTCCGGATTAACCAGTTCACCGTTTTCGTTTAAGTAAGGAATTTTCTTATGTGCCAGATGCCAGGGCAGGTTTAATCCCCCATCGGTTTCTCTTTCAACGAACTCTGCATTAAAAATATGAATGGCAATACTTCCAGCTTGAAATTTTAACGAGCCATCTCCATTGCGCGCAGTCTCATCTGCTTCGGAGAGATCGCTATATTCGATGACGCCGAGCTCGCCATCCATGAAACCGACTACGCCGACCTTTTCTGCCGGGTCGGTTTTAACTACAATTTTTGCCGACATTTCAGCTTCCTGCAAAACATGAAAGCCGATAAAAACCGGATCGCAGATTTTGATCAGGACATTATCCACCTGGAAGTAGGAAATCAGATCGATGCCACGGCGTTTCATATCGTCCAGCGCACCGCTGGTTTTTAATGCTGCCAGCGAACCACCATGCCCGTTGGGATTGCGAAAGATATTGTCTCTGGCATCCATCACAAGTTTGCCATCCGGATCAAGGGCAGGAATCATTGCCTGTGTAAAAAACACCACATCACTGCTGTTCAATCCAAAGAAATCGTTCTCCTTAAAAAAGGTCTCGGTTTCAGCATGGTTGAGCAGGCTGGTCATAATGTACCACGGAATGGTCACGCCATATTTTTTTGAGCTGGCCAGAATTTTCTCAGCATGTAATTGGAACAGTGTTTTATTTTTAACCGGACTGATGGGAAATTTCCCCTTGGCACCGTCAAAACCGAGCCGGCTGCCCTGTCCACCGGCAACGAGAAAGGCTGCAACCCGGCCGGCACGCAATGCTTCTTCGCCAGCCGTTTTAGCTTTTTCAAACCTCACTTCTTCATCTTGAGTTTTCGGCAGTTTAATAAATTCAGCCGGTTCGAGGTTCCCCGCCAAACCGTTCTTCTTACTGCCATGAATTAAATCACTGTTCAGAGTCGTTAATAAATCAAAGTCGACTTCTTCCAGTTGCGTAAGTAAATTATTTCTTTGTGTCGGATCAAGCTCATCCCAATATCTAAAGATGTGGTCTTGTTCGGCATCATAAATTTTTTTAACCAATCCCTGTTTGTTTGAATCTACTCCCTGAATCATGTTATTCATTCTCCGTGTTGTTTATCTCGTTAGCTTGAACTTCCAAATTTTGTTTTTGAGTTTGCTTGTATTTTCGGTAGCTCATATGGATGAACCATCCGGCTATAATGCCTATTACCATCATCAAAATCATCAATACCAGCTTGGGCATTTCAGTATGCCATAAAAGAAATGTGATGTCCACTTCGTCCATATTTTGTAGTAACACAATTATAAATATTACAGCGGGTGCAAAAGAAAGAATTGTTTTGGGTTTCATTTGAATTTCCTTCCGTGAAAGTTAGACGCCACTATCCTATATAATTAACGACAGTTTTAGTATCAGAATTTAACCGCAAGAGTATAATTTTGAAGATTGAAAAATAGTTTCGTCTTGTAGATAGTATTTTTTGACAGGATTGTTTTGAATTCATTTTTTTATTAGAATTTAGTGAAAGTTTGGTTAGTACATATTTATTTTATGTGAATCAAAATCTAACAGGTCGAAACGACTTACCTTATTTTACAAATAGAATTTTGCCATGCTTTATTTGATTTTTTGAAACCAATCGATATATGTATATGCCGCCTGCATACAGAGATGCATCCCAAAAGACTTTGTATGTTCCTGAAATTGAAACCTCTGACAGTATAGTCGCAACTTTCTGCCCTAATATGTTGTAAATATCCAAATTGATATTTTGATTTCTTGGAACGCTTATTTCAAAAGTCGTAATAGCGTTAAAAGGATTAGGATAATTGTTAACTACTATTTCCTGCTCTGGTATAATAGCTGCTTCTATATGTGTTATAGTTTGTATTTTGTCAAGTGCAAAATTTGCCGATTCCCTTACATATCGGACAGAATCACCAATCGACCGATTTAAAACACCTAATATATCATTATGTTTTAAAGAGAGTTCTGATTTAAGCGTATCCCAGACAGAGCGACTTTGTAAATCTTCGCCTACCCAAGGATAATCGTAAGCATAAAGTCGCCAAAGACTTTCAATACAATGTCTTCTTATCCACCAAACCTCTGAAGACTCAATCTGAGATAATATTGAATCGATTGACATAAACATTGTTATGGGATATCTATCCGGTATATTCCATCTGTATAAATATGGCGTTGTGAATTCTCGAGGTCTTTCTTCTTGTTGTACACCGTTATATGAACTGTCCGTTTTATATACTGATATATACCAATAATAACGATTAATACATCCGGCTAGACAATCACCCCAACCAAGAGAAAATGCCAAATGTAGACTATCGTTCAATTGCACCATCTCTATATTGTTGCCATCACCGATGGTTCCATTAGGCTCAGCCCAAACTATATCATCTTGTTTTTCAAACATTTCTGCTAATAAACTAATTTTTAAAGGCTCAGCAAAGTATAAAAGGAAGTAGTCGGAAAATCGATTTCGATAAACAACCGAATCTAATTTAAATTCCAGACTTAATGAATCTATGAATTTTTCCCCTGTAAATACGTTACCATCCTTCCAAGACTGACTCCAGGTTGCTTCAGTCTTTAGTATCATCATATAAGGATCATAATCTGGAATGGCATGGATGTTGTTTATCGCTTCAGTAGTATTTCTCGCTGCAACGAGTCCTGAATCTACCTTAACAGCAAAAGACGAGTCTAGTTTAATCTGTTCCTGGGCTCGAAGTGCTAAGGTCAGCGCATCGGCGGAAATATCATTTGCAAACAGGCTACCTGCAAATAACGTGGTAAATATAAAAGCGTATAACACCGAATAGAGCATTTTATCAACTAAAACAAAGGCACAAATATTTTTGAAACATTTTATTTTATTTTTACAACAACCAGCGTCATATCATCCTGTTGACCGTTATCGCCGGAAAATTCCAATACACTTGATATGATTTTTTCGCGTAACTCACTTGCTGAAGTATAACCGTTACTCTCAATAATATTTCTGAGGGACTGAAGCTCAAACTCTTCGCCCAGAGGGCTGTGCGCTTCACTAATGCCATCGCTGCAAAAGACAAAAATGTCACCGGAGGCAAAATTTGTCACGGACTCTTCCAACTCCCGATTGAACACTAGACCGTTTTCCAGTCCGATGCCAATACCTTTTGGCGTGAGTTCCGCGCATTTGCCGCTTTTTTTTGAGTAATGAATAAGCGGTACGTGCCCGGCCCGAACATAAAATAATTTTTTCTTTGAAGGGTCAAACGCGCCACAGGCCAGAGTGATAAAGGATTTCACTTCAATACTGCCGTGGGCAATTGAGTTAACTTCTGCCATTAAATCTTTCAAAGATTTGTAAAATTTTGAGGCCGTCTTCAAAATGCCTTTTAACTGCGACATGTAGAGCGCAGCAGACGTTCCTTTACCGGAAACATCGCCAACAACCACGCCGATGCGCCCATCCTTGAATTCAAGGTAGTCGTAGTAATCACCGCCAACTTCCAATGCAGGAATAGATACGCCGGTAATATCGAGGCCGGGGATTTCCGGATCAGCAGCCGGTAGTGAGCTAAGTTGGATTCGACGCGCCACTTCAAGCTCTTTTTTGAGGCGGTCCTGCTCTCGCAACTCTTCAGTTAAAAGTGCATTGGCAAGCGAGATATTAAGCTGATCGTTGAGCGTCTGCAACAAATTTATATCATCATTGTAAAAAGAGTCCTGATCTGTTTTTCCTCCCAAACTTATCAAGCCTTTTAACTCACCTTTTGTATGCAGGGGGAGAATAATTTCTGTTTGTAACGCTTCCCAAATCTCTAATTCCGGCTCGATTTCCGACTTAAGTTCTTGTTTAAGTAGAGAAAAGTCCAATAGCTGCAAGTTGCTTTTGAGATGAGTCAATACTATACTGTCCTCGGGAATCTCCAAAGACGGGTAACTTCTTAAGCCCGATGACTCAGTTATCCGCATCTTTTTACTGTGAGCCTCCTGCCAGACCTGTATAACCGGGCTAAGCTGCATTTCATCAAACAGAAAAGATTGCACCAAATTTTGCAGTTTTCCAAGGTCAACAACATTTACCAGTTTGTGATTAAAGTTACGAATTGCATCGCGATATAAAAAGCGGGTTGGGAAAAAGCGCTTGTCAATAAATCTTTGAATACGGTTTTTAACGGGATTAAAACTCACTGCAATTAACAGGGTAGAAATAATAGTTAAGAATTCATTGGTTGAGCCGGTTAAAAACAGGAGCAGCTTACCGCTGCCGATAACCAGCACAAAGTAGGCGGCCACCACAACGCCAGACATCAAAGCATAAGCAACCCCACGCTTGATGATGACATTAACATCCATGAGCCTGTGCTTGATGATCGCGTAAGCCAGGCTCATTGGCCAAAGTACTGCTAGCAGCAGTATAAATTCAGTATATGGCAGTTTAAAATTGAAAATGGTTTGTGGAATAAAATGTAAGCCAATCGGCGCACCAAGCGTTATAAGTGTACTGCGGTAGATTAACTTCGCCTGATCACACATAAATGGGGTTGGCGCCTTCTTAGCAGAATAGCCAAGCATTGTAAACGCTGTAAAAAAACACACAGTAAACCATACGCCATAGCCGAAAGTGCTAAATTTGCCCATCCAGGTTGAGTTAACCATATTAACGGTAATTCCCCATAGCATCATTAAGACCGGGCCGTAGCAAAGTAACAGATAGATTGGTTTGTATTTTAGGTAGGTCCTTTTCTTAAATGGAAAAATGAGGGTAAAATGCACCAGCAATCCAACCGCAAGTGGGAAAAAAAGCAGATTCACCCAGGACAGCCACCTCGGCAAAATTTTGAGTAGGATGTCACTTTCTGAAAAGACGCCCCACATGGCAAGCGCCCAAAAAAGCACCATCAGGTAAAATATGTGTGCGATGGGGTCATCCAGTCTTTTCAAAAAAACAAAAAGGCCGATCAGGCATAAGCTGTAACAGAAAATAATCCCGGGTAGCAAGCTGGTAAAAATATGTCTGGTATATACCTTGATTCTCGGCCCTGGTGTAAAGGAAACCCACTCCTGCTTACCATTGCGCTCAAACAACAGGTTTACCGGGCTGCCAATTTCAATATCCCGGGTTGCTTGGTCGTGGTCGTCGAAATTCTTGATTTTGATGTCGTTAATTTGAATCAGACGATCGCCAACTTGAACACCAGTCTTGTGGGCAGGCCCTTTGGAAGCCAGACCGGCTACAACCAATTGTTTATTCTCAGAATCTTCCCGAAAACTGATACCGGCTACCGGATCGTTGATTAAAAAATATAATTCGGTGACCGTTGAACTAAAAATGTAAAGTAGCGCAAACAGCCCCAGAAGCAGATTTAGGGATACTTTCCAAAATTTGATATTTTGGCTCATCTAAATATTAAATTAAATATAATAGTTAATGATCGAATTTTCTTACAAAGAAGCAAGGAAGTAAGTTTTGCTTATTAACCTGAATAATTCATTGCCACCAAGACCCAAAGACAGTAAGGGGACACAAAGATTTAAAAATAAAAGTGTTATGAGAAATCTTGTCCATAGTAATTCAATTTTAATTTTCAAAATACCTTCTTCCATAACTTTGTGAATTTTTGTGATTTAGAGTCTTCGTGGCAAAATTCATGAATAATGCAAGTTAAGAAATCACGTTGTTGCGGCTGCAAGGACAACTTGCTGCTCTTTTTTATAGCTTTGAGTGAATAAGTGCGCCTGAACCAACCATCCCCAAAACATTGTAAATGGTGAAAGAATGCCCATGCCTGCACACAGAAGAATTGCCTGCAAAATTAAAACAAAAGTGGTAATCCCCAGCAAGTCCTGGAAATACTTTTTAAAAACTGAAAGAATTTCAACCAAATTAAAAGCCGCACCGAAATTGTTCGTTTGCGCAAATTGTAACAAGCCAATATTGATAAAAATCATCATGGAGAATAGTGTCATCAATGAAACTGCTATAATACCTAAAACCATTTCGAGCGTCGGGATTTCAGGAGAAGTAGAGAGTGTAACTATTGCCAAAGCGCATAACCCGCCAATTGCCAGGAAATAAATCAAAATTATAATAGATCCCAAAACGCCATCCACAAAAAGTTTCCCGACATCAGACCACTCAGGTAATTTTTGAGTCTCATCTGTTAGACAACATCTTAAAACCTCAACATAATAACCAATTAAAAAAACACCGGAAATAAAACAAAAAAAAGTTAAAAATCCGCCAATTGCAAGCTTCCTCAACCATTCTTTATCTCTGAATGCAAAAGAAAGCGCTGCCGAATAATCCATACCAATTCCTGAAATTAGTTTAAATATGGTGTTGCTGTTCTGATATACGAAAATAAATCAAAATGTTACTTTGAATGGTCTAAGACCTTCTGCCTTTTTTCTAATACTCCTCGGTTTTCAAATTTACTTTCCCCCTGAAAAAATAAAATAAAAAGGAAAAGTATCCAATCGCAAGTGTAATTCCGATGGTCCACCAAACCAGACCAATTTTAAGGCCGTATTCTCCCGCCGCCGTATTGTAAATTGTCAGACTGAAATTGGGATCGGTAGATGCCGGCAAAACGATCGGGTAAAGCGCAAAGGCTGTAGCGGCGCCCATTGCTGCAATAAAGGCCGCAGAAGAAAGAAATGCAAGTAAATCATTCACTTTTACTCTGAAGTATATGATTCCTACAGCGCCGGATAGTGCAACGAAGATAAAAAGAAAGCCAAGCGGGTTGGATGAGTAATTAACCCATATTTGCGGACGAACTAAATTTGTAGCAATTAAAGCCAGAACAGAGGTTAAAATAACCAGCCAAGCTGCATTTTTAGAAATAGTTTGGGCCTTTTCCTGAACCTTGTTTTCGGTTTTCAAGGCAACATAATTTGCGCCATGAACAGTCAAAGTGAAAAGAGCAACCAATCCCATTAAAACGGTAAACCAGTCGAGAATACCGGATTGAGGAACCACTGTAAAAGTCGTCCATAGTGGTTCAAAAAAATAGCCTTCAGCATTCAACGGTACGCCACGAACCACATTGCCAAGCGCAGCGCCAAGGAATATTGCCAGTAGAATGCTCGCACCTGAGAATACAACATCCCAAAAAGATTTCCACATTTTATTGTCGATATGGCCGCGCAGTTCGATGCCGATACCGCGCAACATCAGCAGCCATAAAACCATTATCAGCGGCAAGTAAAAACCGCTAAAACTGGATGCGTACAATTTAGGAAATGCAAAGTACAACAAGCCACCGGCGGCAATAAGCCACACTTCGTTGCCATCCCAGACCGGGCCGATGGATTTTAAAATAGTACGTCTATCCTCATCACTTTTTGCAGCGATTAAGTGAATGATGCCAGCCCCGAGGTCAAACCCATCCAGCACGACATACATTATCAACATAAATGTTAAAGCTATAAACCAAAAAGTCTCCATGTTTTCCTCTCGTTTCGCTAATTTAAAATAAAGGCATTATTACGTTGAGACTGTACGTGACGGGCCGTGATTAATTTCTCGAAAAACTAAAAATAAAAAGAGAAGCCCAAGCAACGTGTACATTCCCATAAATCCAAGTAAGGTAAATAAGGCGTTGCCAGCGGAAACTGTAGGTGAAATGCCATCCGCAGTACGTAAAAGTCCGTAAACCAACCACGGTTGCCGACCGAGTTCTGCAGTCATCCAGCCGGTCGTATTTGCCAAATAGGGGAAGGGAAAACTCAACATAATAATCCACAATAACCAATTTGCTGAGAATAGTTGTTTGCGCCACAACAAAAACACCGCAACAGCCATAATGGCTATAAATATAGTGCCCAGACCAACCATAATATGGTAACTATAGTAAAGCAGTGGAATATTGTCCGGCCAATCTTCACGAGGGAAGGCATCCAGGCCTTTTACTTCCGCTTTCCAGCGGTAGTAGGTGAGAAAACTTAACAAATGCGGAATATGAATTGGATTGTCAATCTTCAGTTTAGCCATATCCGGCTGACCGATAAGAACCAGTTCTGCGCCATCTTTGGTTTCAAATAAGCCTTCCATTGCAGCCAACGTAACCGGCTGATATTTAGCTACATTTTGCCCCTGTTTATCACCGGTCGGGAATGCTACTAAAATCGATGCAACCAACCCAACCATTACACCAACTTTCAGAAAAATTCGCCCGTAGTCTTCACCCTTTTTTGACAAAAGATAAAAAGCGCCAACTGCCGAGACAACAAATGAGGCGGTGACAACAGAGCCGAGCATATTATGTGCATATTGCCAGCCAGCCCAGGGATTGGTTAATAATTCCCAAAAGCTCGCGAGTTGAACTACGCCTGAAGCATCTGTTGTAAAGCCAACAGGGTGCTGCATCCAGGCGTTGGTTACGATAATGAAAAATCCGGAAAGCCAAGAACCCGTAAAAACTAATATCGCGGAAATCAAATGTCCAATCTGGCCAAGTCTTTTTTCACCGAACAAAAATAAGCCAAGAAAACTGGACTCCAGAAAGAAAGCAAACAGACCTTCCATTGCCAGAGTTTGGCCAATCACACCGCCGGCAAAAACGGAAAACTTTGCCCAATTTGTGCCGAACTGAAATTCCATTGGAATCCCGGTGACAACTCCCATGGCAAAATTAACAGCGAAAATTTTAGCCCAGAAACGAGCACTTTGGTTATAAAGATCATTTCCTGTTTTTAAAGCAATGATTTTCAATACAACAATAATAAGGCTCAAACCCATTGTTAACTGTGGAAATAAGTAGTGAAACATAATCGTAAAGGCAAATTGCAACCGGTCGATGATTAATGCATCTTCCATCCAAAACTCCCTTATATTAATTGAATATAAATATATGATGCGAAAGTTAAAGATTGGATACAAAATTCTGTTCACTGTTGCAACAACTTTCCTTAATTCCTCTTTGAATTTTCAATACAAATATTCATATTGATTTTTGAGTCTGAATAATTTATCGCCACCAAGGCATAAAGACAGTAAGGAACACAAATCTTTATGAATGAAGGTGAAAAAATGTACTCAAAAGCTGTTAAATTTTCACTTTCAAAACACCTTTCATAACTTTTTGAATCTTTTTGAATCTTTTTGACTTAGAGTCTTCGTGGCAAAATTTATGAATAATAAAGGTTAGGGGAATAAAAAGAAATTATCATGAAAACAGACATTGTTATTATTGGTGGCGGTATTATCGGACTTTCCATTGCGAACCAGTTGGCCGAAGCCGGCAAGAAAGTAACAATTATTGAAAAGGGCAACCCGGGCGAAGAGGCATCATCGGCAGCGGCAGGGATGCTAGCCTCAATGGCCGAAACCGCCCACAGTATCCCGGATGTGTTGGCGAAATTGTTTGAAGAAAGCCGCGCTCTCTACCCGGACTTTGTTGAAGACCTGCAGGTAGAAACCGGCATTCAAATTGGTTACCAGACCAGC
>JAJDAE010000021.1 GCA_029262035.1 Candidatus Zhuqueibacterota bacterium | reverse complement strand
TTACCACCAGAATGCAAAAAGCACAAATGCGATCACCAACAAAATTACAGACAAAGTCCGGTAGTTTTGATACCAGGTCAAACCCTCCAGTGTTTTGGATTCAGCTTTGTAAAACGCTTTGGTCCAGATAAGTCCCTCTGTTTTTTCTGCTGGCGGGGGTGATGTAAGCAAGCTGACAAAAATATGAACAGGGACGGAGATAACAAAGAGAATCGGCGCTATATATAAAAAATGAATGTCGACTGAACCGGTAATTTCATTCATAATAAAAAGCGTTGCGCCGGCAAAAACTCCTGTTACTATGCTCGCCAGTGCGCCTTGTGCATTTGCTCTCTTCCAAAAAAGTCCTACAATAAAAATGGCAACAACAGGAGGCACTGCATAAGAAAGCACTTTTTGCAAGTATTTAAATAAAGAGCCAAAATTTTCAATGTAGGGTGCCCATACTGCTGCTAAAATCATAAAAACAGCTGTGACGATTCGACCGACCCACATTAGTTTTTTGCTGTCCCAATCAGGCCGTCGCTTGTGCACGAAATCCATTGTTACTAATGTTGAAGCTGAATTCAGCGTCGAATCGATCTGCGACATAAGCGCCGCCGCAAAACCGGCTATGACGATGCCAAGGACGCCCACAGGCAGCATGTCGAACATCAGTGTCGGAAATACAAGATCTGCCTTTGGTAAATCGGGGTAAAGCACTCTTGCCATCGTACCCGGCAATACCATGATAAATAGTGGGAGCATTTTCAAGAATCCAGCGAAAAGTGCGCCCAATCTGCCATGGTTTTCATCTTTCGCACTTAAAACACGTTGGGTCATAAATTGATTGGTACACCAGAAATAAAAACCCAGCAACGGCACTCCGGTTAATAATCCTAACCAGGGAACGCCGGGATCATCTAAGGGTCGAATCAGACTTAGCATTTCAGGCGGTGTGATTTCAGTTACCGTACTCCAGCTCCCTATCTTCGTAAAAGCAACAACGGTAATAATGATAGACCCGATTATCAATAAAATTGCCTGAACCATATCCGTATAGATTACCGCTGCCAATCCGCCCGCAATGGTGTATATACCGGCGACAAAAGCCATAACAGCAATAGTTTGCCACATGGGGATAGCAGGGAACACTAATTTCATCAATAATCCACCGGCGTATAGACTGCCGGCCGTATCGACGACAATATTAAGAAAAAGTGTTAATGCAGAGAAAAAAGTTCTGATCTTGCCATCATATCTTTTTTCTAAAAACTCGGGAATTGTAAATATTTTTGACCGTAAATAAAACGGTAACACGAATATTGCAAAGAAGACAAGGACTATGGCTGCCATCCATTCATAATTGAAAACAGAGATACCCGTACTATAAGCTTCACCAGCCAGCCCAACAAGTGTTGTACTCGATATATTGGAAGCAAATAAAGAAAAACCAATGAGCGGCCATGTCATAGATCTACCAGCGAGAAAATAGTCTTCCGCCGTTTCGTGTTTTTTGGCAAAATGAAAGCCTAAATAGACAACAAAGACCGCATACAGCGCTACCACAGTTAAGTCAATGGAATGCAAACTAAATTCTGGCATGAGATCATTCCGAATTTTTAAATGAAGATTATTGCAAATTAAAACACCACGCACTTATTGAAAGTGCGTGGTGTGTGAAAAAATTACTAATTAAGGCTGTAACCCAATGAAAAAGTTACAGAACGACCTGCTATAGGTCTTGCCCGAATAAAGTTAACCTGGTTATCAACGATGCTGCCTTCCTCGGATTCAGTGATTCCGAGTGAATCAAATAGATTGTTTGCATTGACTGATGCAGCCAATTTATTGGTTACCTGGTACCGTAGAAATCCATTGACAATCACATAAGCAGGCAAGACCAACTCATTGCTATCTTGCGCATATGCTTTTGACTGGCCGATGAGACTTAACCCAACAGAATGTTGACCCAAAGCATATGTCGGAAGAATATTAAACATAAAGTCAGGTTGGCGCCGTGGCGTATTGCCGTCATTGTCGCCAGATGTAATTTCAGCGCTGGTGTAGGTTATGCCACCACGAACGTCAAACGCACCGAGATCGTACGCACCTTCCAATTCAACGCCGACTGCTTGATAATCATTCTCGATGACCTTCTGGGTGGTCGCCTCAAATCCGCCTTCTTCGGTAGTGTTTGCCAGAAATCCCGTCACAAATAAACCACCTTTACTGGATAGATGTTTATATCCAAGTTCAGCTTGGGTGATGACATCTTTTGCATTCAGTGTTGTGCCATCCGAATAAGGTAATCCGGCAAACAACAGGCGATCTGCTTTTGCTGCGCCTCCACGGCTCAATCGGCCAAAAACTGCTTGATTGTCGTTGAGTTGATAGTTACCGCCGAATGAATAAGACACATAGTCGTATTCATAATCAACCGGTGTGGTATTTGCATTATCTACAGCAGAAACACTTTCTTCATTTGGTGAAATAACACCATCGTTATTAACATCGAATTCGGTCTGAACAGCGCCTGCGAACTGACCTGTAACCCGGCCTTGATCAAAACGAACACTCGCGTCTACGTTTAATGCCTCATTCACTTCAAGGGCAGCGCTAAGGTATGGCGCCGTAGTCAAATAGTCCGTATCATAATTTCGCTGACAGCAATTGCCCCAGAAAGGAACGCCGTAAGCATAAAGACCGTTTTGACTTAGATTTGTACCATCTGCGGCGATAACATCCAACAGTCTTGCATTTTTTCCGTTCACATCTGTAAGATATGAATTCCAGAGCCATGACATGGAAATAGACTGGTTCGACACATAGTAACCTGCGCTCAAGTTTGCGTTGCCAAACTCCCTGGACACTCTGAAGTCATTGGTCAAGTTATTGAAATCGTTCAATTCAGTATCAAACATATGAATTCTGAGAGCGAGCCCGTTGCCGGCGTTGCCGTTGCCAAAGGCGCTGCCGTCTGCATACCGAAGGCTTGCTCCTGCCCCTCCAATGTCTTCAGCCAATGCTTGACCGGTGCCAACCTGGGCAGGAAAAGGCGAAACGAAGCGGCCGGAATTAAGCGCCAGTCTACCACGATTCTCAATACGCCAGCCGTTACTCAGCTCACGCGCAAATTCCATTCCGATTGCAGTTGAGACAGGATGCATTCCGTCGGCAACATCAGAACGGCGAAGCCCGCCATCAACTCCAATACCCAGGTTTTGCAGCAAAAACGGACTGTGCATGGTACCTGAGGAAGCGTCGAATCCAGCAATTGAACCCCAATCAGGATCATCATTCGTTCCCTCTACTTTTAATGGCATGGGCATGTAAGCAGCAGAACGATCATTCAGATACTTGAGGTATACGCGGCCATATCCGCCGTCAAATACTCTCGTAAGATTCATTTTTACCTGACCGCCGGAGTTGGCGGTGTACCCGGTAGTTCTTGGGCCATCTCCCTGTCGGATAAACCCTCCGACGTGGAAACTCATATTATTGCCTAATGGAGAACCATATTCAAAGTCTGCGCGAGAACTTTTATAATCCAGTCCAGTCGTTGTGCCGACGTATCCACCTTCAACAGCGCCGGTTTTGCTGATAAAATTAATGATACCGGCAGGTGAATTACTGGCCAGTGTAGAAGCTGAACCACCACGAATGGCTTCAATTCTAGCGAGATTATAATCGGCTCTTAAGAATATGTCCGCCGTAGCAAAAGCAATATCGCCAAACTGAAAGACGGGCAGACCATCTTCCTGCAGTTGCAAATATTTTGAACCTCCCGCAGAGATTGGAACGCCTCTCACGGTAATATTTGTGTTTCCATCGCCACCGGAAGCTTCTGAGCGAATGCCGGGAATTGTCCGGAAAATCTCAGCGGTTGTTCTCGGTGCTGACTTTTCAATATCCCTGATATCCATTGTGGAAATGGATACACTGGATTGAATTTTTGAACTTGGATTTACAACACCGGTGACAACAACTTCACTCAACCCGAGAACATCGGTATTAAGAATGAAATCTACTGTGGCTGTTTCACCGGTAGTAACCGTTACTTCTTTCGTCACTGATTTATAACCGACAAAATTGGCAACAAGGGTGTAAGTTCCCGGCGGCACACTACTGATCATATAATTGCCGTCAAGATCAGCGGCAGCACCCATCAAGGTACCCTGAATAACGATATTAGTGGCAGCTAAACCCTCGCTAGCATCATCCATTACATTTCCGCTAATTTCCCCATTTGTTTGAGAGAAAACTACAGCAGTTGATAAAAGGATAATGCAGGCAAAAGCGATTAATTGAATAATTGATTTTTGTAAATTCATATTTCCCTCCAGAAATAAAGTATGTAAAAATAGTTTATTTGGTTTTGTAAATAGCCGCTGTCAGGTCATGACATCTCCCTCCTTAGGTTGGTTTATAAACCGGTTAGTTGTGATTGGTCGAAAACTCATAAACAGGTCATTCTGAGCATGAGATCCCAAATCTCTCGTTTGAGACAAAAGTTGAAGCGCGAAGAATCTTCTGTCTGAGAGAGAGTCTTCGCACACCTACAGGTGTTTTGAGAAGCAGTCTCATGGGTTTTGTGCTCAGAATGACTACGCATTTGCAGTTTTCGGTCAAACTCTAGTTAGTTTTTTATAAAAACAATCGTATCATTTTGTTTTTGTATAGTACATTGCATAATTTTTGCCAGCGCAATGATGATTATTTGCAAATCACCATTTTCAATAGAACCCGATATACACTGTTGGAGTAACTGTGGATTCTGCATTTCAATATTAACATTATAAGTTTCTTCCAACCTCTTGACAATAATGCTAATAGGCGTGTTATCGAAAATGAGTTGTTCTGTCCACCAGGAAGTATGAACAGCGACATTTGTCATTTTGGGATTGAGAATCTTGTCACCCTTATTAAATTTCAATAAATTACCCTGGCTTAATACAACAGCATTATTCTCAACTTCACCTGGATTTTTGTGGCTGCCAGAAACCAAAATTCTAACGCTACCTTGCTCAACCACCACCGTCGTTCCTTCACCTCGATAATGTACCGTGAACTTTGTGCCAATAACCTGAACAATTCCATCTGCTGTTTCTATCAGAAAGCGCGGCTGCTGGAAATCTTTTCCCCCGGGGGTTACATCAAAATAGGCTTCACCCAGCAGTTCAACCTGAAATGCCCCTGAACTCTCAACCACCTTTTGAAATTGAAATCTAGAGTTTGCATTCAGGATAATTTTAGTGCCATCTGCTAATATAATGCGCTCTCGTTCACCGAATTGGGTAGAAATTGTTTGAACTGCCTGGTCACCGGGGTTGGTTAACAGTGGTAAAAAACGCCATGTTAATAAAACAATGAACATGGCTGTTGCCAATGCCGTATAGCGAGGCCATGCGCCGCCTTTATGCCAGACGTTGCTGAAGTTTGCAGATAATTGTGCGATGCCTTTTTTCGAAAAATAAGATTTCATAGTAATGCGTTTTTGTGTTTTCAGATTTAAGCGGTCTTGCAAACGGCTCAATTCAAGCTCAATATCGGGTATAGGATCGGTTGAAAACTGAATGGACTCCCATACTAATTCTGCTTTTTCAAAAATCGCCTGATGGCTAGAATCAGCTTTTAACCATGTTGCCCACTTTTTGTATTCTTGAGCTGAGGCTGTATGTGAAAGCCATCGTTGAAATGATTCGTCAGTTAATAATTCTTCGTACTTTGTGTTCATTCTGGTTCCATTTACATCCGATAAGTGCTTACTTTCGCTGATACTCTTCGAGCAGGTTCAGGGCAACTTTGACATTTCAAAATGGTACATTGAATGAACGCTTAGAAAGCCGCCTCAATTAAATAGAGAGGATAAACTGAAAATGTAATGGTCAAAAAACATTTTTTATTAATTATGATAAAAAACAGGTGTGATTGAGGTTATAATAAAGAGAGAGAAATCGTAATTAGGAGATGCAATAATTAGATAGTTGTCGTGCCTAAAAGGAGTCGTAACCGCTGAACTGCTTCGAAAACATAATTTCTTGCTACTTGTGGACTAACTTTCATGATTTTTGAAATTTCTTTATAGGATAATGCTTCATATTTTTTCAAATAGAGGGCTTCATGCATCCGAGATGGAAGTTTTTGGAGCGCGTTGTTGAGCTTTGCTTCTTGCTCTGCATTTTCTCCTGTTTCAATAATAAGATCCTCTGTTGATGAAACTATTTGGCTACTCTCCTTCTCTAATTCCTGTGTAGCATATTGTCGCTTTCGTTCGGATTCAATCGATTTGACCAGCTTACGTCGCACAGCCGCCAACAGATATGCCGAAACAGAATTCACTTGAGAAATCGAACGCCGTTTTTCCCAAATATAAGCAAATATATCTTGAATGCTGTCCTTTACCAAATCCTGCTGATAAGATATTTTCATGCCGTAATTATACAGCATGGGATAATACAAACTAAAAAGAGAAGCCAGCGCCTGATCATCACCATCTAACATTTTATCCCACAATTTTTGGCCGTCTGGAATTTTCGGCTGCTCAGGCTTTATCATGATTTTGTATGTTTAAAGAATTGGGGCGCTAAAAGTGATCGTTTTCCCGACTTGCTCTACTTCCGCATTCAAAGCTTTTGAGAGGGCTGCAACAATAACCTGCAAATCTCTATTTTCAATGGAGCCGGATAAAACTTTTTCAAGTAAAGCTTTGTTTGTTGCATCAATTTTAATATCGTATGTCTCTTCCAACCGTTGGGCGATTTCTGTAAAGGGTGTATTATCAAAAATCAATTCATCACCGTGCCAACTGGTGTAAACCAATGCATTCACTTCTTGTGTCCTTAAAATGGTGTCATTCTTTTTGAAGTTTAGTAATTGGCCTGCATTCAGCAGGGTGGAAATTGGTAAATCTGTTTCTATTTCATTGGAAACACTAATCTCGACCTGCCCTTTTTCCACAGTCACTTGCGTTTCTTTTTTTCGAGTATTCACTGCAAACTTTGTTCCCCGAACCTTTACTTGCCCATCATCTGTCAAGACAATAAACTGGAATTCAGTATTTTTCTCGTTAGGCCTAAACTGAAAATAGGCCTCTCCCTGCAAGTCAAACTGTTGCACGTTTTCATTCGACGAATATTTTAAACGTGAATTTGCATTTAAAACAACAATCGTTTCACGGGATATTTCAATCGTTTTCCGTTCTCCATATATTGTTGAAGTTATCTCAAAGTCGGGTTGCAAAAATTGATATTTTAATGGACTGTATTGCCAAAACAAAAAAAGTATCACAATGGCAGCGATTGCTCCATAGCGCCACCAGATTTTCTTTGCGTTTAAATCGTCTTTTTGAAAAGCTATATTTCGAACTGAAGCACGTTTTGCTTTTGTTAACCCTAACCGCTTCTGCAATGAGATCAATTCTTCTTCAACATCCGGCAAAGATTCAGCTTTAAACTGAATTGAATGCCACAATGTTATCGCCTCTTCATACAATTCCTTGTGACGAGTATCAGAATGTATCCATGCTTGCCAACGTTTTTTTTCTTCAGGTGATGCTTCCTTTGCAATCCAACGCTGAAATGAATCGTCGGCAATTAAAGATTCGATATTTTTCATTTAAAAAAAACCTGTTTTAAAAATTATAGCCGAAGGAGGCTGTAAAAGCCCTTCCCAGTACTGGCCGTGCTAAAAAGAAGAAATTTCGTGGATCCACGGTATTATCAACTCTGGGATTACCCTCGGTTAAGCCAATTGTATTTAGCAGATTTGATCCATTCAACGCTATGGAAATTTGACCAACCGATACGATGCACACCGCATTTAAAAGTGTGTATGCCGGCAAGACACCTGTATTGGCGTCGTCGGTGAATCTCTTTCCGAAGTAGCTCAAATTGCTATGAACCTCAAATCTTCCAATTTGGTGGCTCATTAACATATTAAAGAAAATTTTTGGAATCCGGCGAACCTGCCTATTTGAAAAATCCTCGTCACTGCCAATGAATTCATAATTCAAATACTTTGGATCTTGCAAGGTCGCTGTGATATCTATATTCAATCCCTTGAAACGTGAAACCGCTTCTATTTCCAGACCAATAGTACGGCTATCCGCAAACCGGAACGCCCTGACTATGTCCCCACTGTTGGGATCAACAACTTCATCGGAGAATGGAAGATTCCTAAAATTGTTTACAAAAAATGTACTGAAAAAGGCAAAATTTGAAGAAGAATACTTAATACCGCCTTCGAATTGCAAAACTCGTTCAATCTTGTACGAACCTGCTTCAAAGAACACGAAGTGCTGGTCATCGGGCGTCCGGAACCCCCGGCTGCCTCTGGTGAAAATGGCTGCATTTTTATTGATGGCATAATGAACGCCTGACGAAAATGCCAATTCATTATAATCAAATTGATAGGGTCTAAATGTGCCATCACCATATAGAACATTATCATCAGCAGCAGTGGTTGGATCACCCAGATCGTATCCAAATCTGATCGGATTCCCGCTTTTATCGGCGATAAGGTTGTTCTGTGCATCATATCGATTTGCTGAAAAGATATTTTCAACCTGGCCCTTAAATTTCCCCATTTCAAATCTCAAGCCGACATCAATGCGAAAATTATCCGTCACCTGAAACTCATCAACAAAATAAAGGGCATTGACAAATCCATCCATTTGAAAATTTGAGTAAAAGCTGCCATATCGTGTGAAGCCATTTTTTGTGTACGACACGCCGTTATCCAGATCGAGCAAATCCAGCGCTTTGGGTTGGTCTGCAACTTCAACCAAAAGGTTATGCCAGAACCAGAAAGGCCGTACAGAATATGTGCTAAAATAATGTCCGAGCGTCGCTTCATTTTTATTAAAACTTTTGGTAATTTGAGCACTATTGGCGAAATTGTTCATCGGCATTTTCACCGACCACCAACCCACTTCAGCTACCAGTCCATTGCCATTTAATTGTATCGGCTCAGAGATTATTTCGCCCGAATGTGCATATTGGTACTGCCAATTTGAAATACCTGCAACACTATCGGCAAATGTATCGATAAAAAATGGGTCGCTCAGCGAAAAAATTGCGTTAAATTTTTGATTTATTTGTGTATAACGAAATGAATTTTTAAAAGAAAAACCTTCTCCATCCCCCAATAAAGTTTCCCCACCCAGCGCCATCAACCGGGGATGCATTCCCTCATCCAGATATTCTTCAAAATGCTCGCCCTTTGGCGTGGATATGCTTATATAATTTGCATCGTTTGAAGTTAATGTACCATAATTAGGATCAAATCCCGAAATTCCCCTCGGACTACTTTTGTCCTGCAACGGAATCGGCTGGTAGAAGACATTCCGGTCATTCAGGAATTTGGCGTTAAATCGAACGTAACCGTTATTCAGCAATCGTGTAATATTGAACTTAACCTGCCCACCCTTGTTTGCCGGAAACCCGGGATCGCGGATTCCTTCATCATAGCGATAAAATCCACCGATATTAAAGCGCCAGTTTTCGTTAAACGGGCCGCCAACATTGAAGTCTGTACGGTATAAACTATAATCACCAAAGGTTAATTTGACGATTCCTGCCAACTTTTCACTGCCGGTTTTGCTAATAAAATTAATGATTCCGCCTGGCGCGTTACTCGCAAAAATGGATCCGGTGCCCCCGCGTAAACCCTCCATAATTCGCGTCGTTTCATCGACTCGTAAAAAAATATCGGCGTTGGCAAACATCAATTCAGAGTCTTCAAAAACAGGCAAACCATCTTCCTGCAAAGAAACATAGCGGTAACTCCCATCCGATGGCATGCCCCTTGCAAACAGATTATTCCCGCCTTCGCCCCCTGAACTTTCGATGTAAAATCCAGGAACCGCTTTCAATAAATCCGCCGTGTTTTGTGGCGCTCTCGTTGAAATTTCTTCTAAGTCTACCGTGGTAATGGCGATGCTTGATTCAAGCTTGGTTTTGGGGGTTCGGGTTCCCGTTACGATAATGGCATCAAAATCCAGAATATCTCGTTGCAATTTCAAGCGTACCGTCCTGGGTTCTTTCGCAGCCAACTTCAGTATTTGATGTTGTGTTTTGTAACCGACATATTGGGCAACAAGTGTGTGGGTTCCTTCAGGAACATCTTGAATAACAAAGCCCCCATTTTTATCCGATGAAGCTCCGAAACTTGTACCTGCAAGAAAAACATTCGCATTTGTTAAAGGATTCTCATGGTCATCAACGATACTGCCGGAGATAATAATTTTTCTATGACCACTTTTATCGACGATTACGTACGTTTTAGAACCAACTTTTTCATAATTCAGGGAATACGCAGCCAGTAATCTTGATAAATCTTTATTCAAATCATTGGTGATTATTTTTCCCAGAGAGACTATTTTATCTTTAACCGAGGTTTCTTCATAAACAATGTTAATCTTATAGATTTTTTCAAATGTTTGAAATGCTTCCCGAAGGGAAATTTTGTTTTGACTCTTTTTATCATTTGAAACTCGAATAAATTCCTGCTGCCTGGCAATGGCGGACATATTCACAAACAACAGCAACAAAAAAATGAAGAATCGTTGTATTTGATTATTCCAGTGCATATTTAAATATTACCAAACGAGAACTGTTAGAATGCAGCGATATAACACAACTCCCAACCCTGTCGCCCCAATAAATACCCGCGTCAGTGAATCCTATTAAACTTTTCCGCAATCTGTGGACAACTCTACCCACCTGCGCGTTTGGCCTTGTAGCCATCTTCGGTGAGTATTGCAAGTACCCGGTCGCGGAAATCTCCCTGAACCAGGATTTCACCATTTTTAACCGTGCCGCCAACACCGCATAAAGATTTGATTTTTTTGCCGAGAGCTTTCAGGGTATCATCGGAGCCAATGAAGCCGACGACTAAGGTAACCTTCTTGCCCCTTCGCTGCTTTTTATCCAGCATCACCTTCAGGTTTTGCTGATTTTCAGGCAGTGTTTTTGAATTTGATTTGCCAGATTCTCCGGGCTGCATTTCATTTTTATTGGTTGAATAAACCAGTTTGCTGTTTGAGGATTTATTTTTCATACTCGGTTATAACTATTCATTGTCATTTATGATATATATCTGTAGAAATTTCACTTAATCCTCAAGTTAGACAAATCAATATATTTTTAAATTAATAAACATTGTTTCGAACTTGGACTCAATCTTAGTGTCTTGCATCGATTGAACAAAATGCCCAAACATTTTAGCTGGAAAATGTATACCATCTTTTTTTTGATATTCTATTTGAAATTGCATGTCCATTTTAAATAAGCCATTTTCAAGGTAGGCTCCGATTTTACTTTGAATCCATTTTGAACCGACCGATATAAAAGATGTACTCGACTTTATTGTACCAATAACCCCACTAAGTTTGGAAAAACAATAGTGCTCTTTGTAAATATCTACTATTTCATTCCCTTCTCTAGAATAGCTAACTATAACACTATCTTTAGTCATCTCAAATGCTTCGAGCTCATATTCACTTTTACTTGGAAATATATAATCGTCAAATAATCCTTGAATTGATTGAATTGTCCCCTCGATTTGTTGGTTCAAACCATTTTTCATTTTCTCAATCCCAGATTCAAGCATTGATTTATTATTAAGGCCATCTGTTGAAATTATAATTATATTAAAAGTTGGTTTGATAAAAGTGAAGCCTCTATCTTTACTATAGTGTAGAGAAAACGAGTCCAAATTGCTCTCAATGTTAATATTTTTTTCAAAAGGTTTGAGTTGAACTTTAACTTGCGCCAAAAAATCATTCACTTGAGGTATTACAATGTCACATGAAAGCGAATCGAACTCTTGCTTATCTAAGTAGTAATGCTTTCCCATATATTTCGCAAATTCATCCCAATTATCTGCTTTAAGAGAGCCGGATGAATTTAATAAAAACAATAGTGTGGTTAAAATAGAAAGTCGCAATGGTGTAACCTCATTCATCATTAAGTAGTTTATATTTTTTTAACAGAATGACATAAAAAATGCCTATTCAAAGTTAATTACATCGTAACCGTCATCCCGGCGGCCGCTTGCGTCCACTCGATCAAATATAGCGCGGCGGGTAAATTTTCCTCAAATGTTGATTGGATTTCGCTTTCCGGCAAAATAAATCCGGGCGAGGATGAACGCGGGCGCAGTTCTATTGTAAACGAGGGCACGCTGGTTTCGCCGTACAGCCAATCAGTGGCGTCGCCGCTGGCGAGGTATAGATCGGAGCTTTGTTGCGGCGTGTAGTTTTTATTATGCACACCCCGGATTTCATCAGCCATTTTTCGGGCCATATTTAACATGAGCGCATGATCCGGTGAGTTAGAGTTGGTGTGCCCCCACGGAAACAGTACAAGTTGCGAGAAGTTGTGGTACGACAGCATGGCCTTAAATTCATGTGCGGCAGCCAGAGTTTTAATGGCACCGGTTTCCGGTTCGGAAAATGCCACGGGTCCGCGATAGGTTTCACTGAAAGTACTGCCGCTGGAACCGGGCCCGCCCCAATGGTAGCTGTAGTTTCGGTTTAAATCCACACCAAAAGTACCGTCGTTGTTGTTGCGACGATTTTTGCGCCACAACCGATCATTTGTGACGGAGTACTGATGGCCGTCCGGGTTGAGCATGGGCACAATCCAGATTTCGCCATCATCCACCATTTTTTTGATGGCGATATTGGTGTTGTAGTTTTGCAGCAGATGTTTTGCCAGCAGCAGCGGCACATCCACGGCAATCCACTCACGGGCATGATGGCCGCCGACAAAAAGGATTTCCGGCTCTTCTTCTTCAGTGCCAACATTGTCGCTGATTTTGATGGCCTGGATTTTACGGCCTTGCACAGAATTGCCTAAATCCATAACTTTGGCTATGGCTGGAAACTGACTTTGCAGCGCTGCCAGTTCGGCGGTGACTTCCTGGTAATTATGATAAAGTCCGGCATCCGGATTTCCGGGAGGCGGTGTATTTTCGCAACTTGCGGAGAACAGCATGAAGGCGCACATCGGGGCTAGCAAAATCTTCCAAATTCCTAAAATTCTTTTCATCGTGCGCTCCTTATTTTTGGCTGATTTTTTTGACAACATTTTGAATGTTGTCTTCCAGAATTTCAACGGGCAGTCCCATTGTTTTAATAGCATTGATTTGGTTATCAAACGCCTGGGCGATTACGCTGTCACCACGCATCTCCCAAATGTTGATACCGGTATTATTAACTGCGGTAATTTGCTCGCTATCTGAAGTTACCACCGCAATTAATCGCTGGACAAGCTCGCTTTCCTTCGGCTTTTCAGTAGAAAGCGACATTGCCTGGATTTCGCCAAATGCAGTTAAGTCCAATCGGACAATGATGTAATCTTCTTCCTGCACGATTATTTCTACATTTTGTGCTGCGAGATTTTGGAACACACCGGGGCGATCCAAATTAATTTTAACTAGCTGCGGGCCGGCTTGAAAGCTCTCCGCAGTAAGAGGCGTCGGGCTTTCCTGGGTCTGCGGTTGGCAACCCAGAAGGCAAACCGCCAATAATGAAAGCACTATTTTAATAGTCATTTTTTTGTCCTCAATTAAGAAATGAGTTTGTGAATGCGAAATGTTAAGCATATTTAAATTTGAAGTCAAATATTTTTTGTTTTTGGTGAAAGGTTTTGCAAGCATCTTGCTTGCTATTGGTTTCCCGATATGAATGGTGAGTTACATTTTTTGCCGGTAAAATCAAAACGGCCTTCCTGCAGGCTGGAAGCCTGCGAAACATAGCTTATGCGGAGAGCGACCCCGCAAGCGAGACGCGGTGAGCGGCTAACTTATAATAGTGCGCATAGCGCCACCGGTTGAGGAGGCGACCCGAAGCCCGTGCAGGACGCCTGCTTTCCGGCGGCCGGAGCGGCCCTAAACAAAAAACTTTAACCACTAATTGCACTAATTAACACGAATCAAATTTGCGAAAAGGCAAATGGCAAAAACCACGCAGGCATATCGATTTGTACTCTTTCAAGAGTTTCCTGAACAATTATTGTTTTGCCCTTAATTAGTTGCCATAAATTCTTCTGAAATTTGTTATTCTGTATTTATCATTTGGAAGTGTTGGTTACTCACTGAAATACTTGAGTGAATAAGGAATTAGTGAAAATTGGTGTAATTCGTGGTCTGATTCTGACTCATTTACTTGTTGATTTTTTTCAATAAAATATTACATTGCTTTATTAAGGTTCTAGCCTGATATTTTCAACCGAAACAAAATTCCCGATTTAAAACCTAAGGGGTACATAATGGGCGAGCATTCATTTTGTAGATACAAACAGATATTCGGAAGTCTGACACTTGCATTGCTGGTTTTCTTTGCCAGCGCCGCACAAGGCCAGCCAACCTGCACACTCACCGGCACTATTAAAGACAAACGTACCGGCACACCACTTGTAGGCGCCAATGTTATTATTAAGGGGTCGCTTTTGGGTGGAGCTACGGGGCCAAACGGATTTTATAAAATCAGCAATATTCCGCAGGGTGAGCAAACTATTGTGGTGAGTTATATCGGCTACCACACGACCGAGACTACTCTCAATCTCAGGCTGGCAGGGCTTGTCGGAAAAATTATTGACAACACCACCGGCAATTCGTTACCTGGTATTGAAATTACAATTAAAGGCACAGATATCGTGGCGATTACAGATAACGACGGCAAGTATGTTTTTGAAAATATGCCTCCTGGCGAGTACGTTCTCGAAGTCGGCAGACAGGGTTACGAGCCGATGGAGGCTGTCACGAGTATCAGCCCTAACAAACTGGATGTCAACCTGGGGGAGGACATTATTCGCGGTGAAGAAATTGTGGTTACGGGCATCGCTTCCAGAACGTCAAAGGCTAAGGCCGAAGTTTCGGTTTCGCGGCTGCCGGTAAAAGATTATGTTGAAATCAATACTTACGGTACCGCTATGCAATTGCTCAACGGCAAAATCGCCGGGGTGCAGGTAAAACCGGTTTCCGGAAATGTCGGCGCGGGCTTCCGTTTTAATGTGCGTTCCGGTGGCGGACTAAACGGCGACGGGCAGCCTGTGATTTACCTTGACGGGGTTCGCATCGAAAACAGTGAGATCATCGGTTTTGAGGTGGGTGGACAGGGCATTGGTTTGCTGGCCGATTTAAATGCCGAAGAAATTGAATCCGTTGAGGTTTTGAAAGGACCTGCGGGGTCAGCCTCCTACGGCACCAGCGGCTCCAACGGCGTAATTTTAATAACCACGAAGCGCGGTAATTTTAATGAAGGCAGAGAGAATGCGCTTGCACTCAATTATAAAGTAGTGACCGGCGTCAATACTCAGGCTTCAAAATATAGCAAAAAAGATTACCGGACTGCCAGCGAGATTAATGATATTTTTAGAAACGGCAACATCACTCAAAATAGTTTGAGCGCTTCGGGTGGTTCAAATTTGATTCGATATTTTACTTCGTTTGACAGCCGGATTGAGGATGGCATTCTAAAAACAAACGATTTCGATCGAAAAAATATTCGCGCTAATGTTGATGTTATTCCAAGTGAACAATTCAACATAAACGTCAGCTCCAGCTACACTTATGGTTTGATCCGGAGGCCGGCTAACGACAATTCTCAATTCGGTTATCTCTTTAATACCATCGTTAATCCTGAACCGTACTTTTTTGTTGGCGGCGGTAAATCTGCAATTGACAACATCTCGGACGAAAATCAAACCAAACGCTTTATCGGTTCTGTTCGGGCAGAATACAAACCCACGGACTATTTTACCGGACGTATGAGCCTGGGAATTGACGATCATGATTTCCGTCAGGATCAGCATTATCCCGTCAGTGAGACCTACTCGGATGAATTGTTTGACTCCGGCGTTCGCAATATTTTTACGCGCAACAGCAGGCTTGCTACTTATGGTTTGGATGGCCGACTTTTCTTGCAGCCAAGTCGTAACCTTGATGTTTCGGTCATGGCCGGCATTCAGCTTTTTGACAGAAGGCTAAATATCTTTGGCACGCAGCGCAGCGGCTTTCTCACTGACCTTATCGATGCTATCGACGCCGGTTCCGAGACAATTTTAATTGAAGAAACCACAGGGCACGAACGCGAAGCAGGTGTCTTCGGCGAAGCGGCTTTTAATTATCTTGATCAATATTATTTTACTGCAAAAATCCGACGGGACTACGCCAGCAGAATTGGTTTGGACGCGGCCACGATTCTCTATCCGGGTGCGAGCTTTGCCTGGCGATTGGATCGGTTTAACAGCTTCCCCTCGGTCTTCAATCTATTCAAACTCAGGGCAGCTTATGGTGAAACGGGCATTCTCCCCCGCTCCCTTGATGGTATCCGTGTTTTGTTTGAACCGGAATCAGGCGGCTATGGCGTTGGCGGCGTTCCGGGTTCTATCGGCAACGATAAAATTAAACCCGAGCGCGTGAAGGAATTAGAGTTTGGAATTGATCTGGAATTCATCAATAATTATGCTCTTGAGTTGACCTACTATCGCCAAAAATCAACCGACTCAATCCTGGAATTTCGTAACTCACCGTCTTCCGGATTAACGGTTACTTCCGTGCCGGTTAATGTTGGCGAGATTAAAGGCTCCGGGCTGGAAACTTTGTTGCGGGCTTCATTATACAAAGATAGAAATATTGACCTTTCATTTATGCTCATCAACAATTTCCAAACAAATGAAGTTACAGACATGGGTGATGCACAGCCGATTTTTGATGCATTTGGTCTGAATGTCATCGATAAGGGACTAGCCAAACACGAATTTTATTCTGAAAAATTTCTGGGTGCGGTTTTTGGAAATAATGGCGCTTATCTCGGACCGGACTTCAGCGATGAACGCGAGGCCCTCGGCAATCCAATTCCAAGTTACACAGGTTCGCTTGGCTTGAATTTAAATGTTTTCAAAAACCTGAATTTTTATGCAATGTTCGATTGGGCGACTGGTCACAAAATCTGGAACGGCAACCAAGCCTTCGTAAATCTGGCGGGTAACAACCCAAGGTATAACCTTCTGGCCAACCAACTAAATATTGCTGGAACTGCTGAAATTGATGGCGTAGCAGAACTTGTTCCGGTCAATCAGGATATCACTCCTTTGCAGGCCGGTACCGCCGAATATGCTGCCGCTGCAGAAGAATTTTCCGGCATGGATCCTTTGCTCGATTCAAATTTTATTGAAGATGCCGATTTCCTCAAATTACGCGAGGTTAGCGTGAGTTACAGCTTGCGCGATGTCTTCCCGAAAATGTTTGGCACCACCGGCTACTTTAAAAATGTAGTCCTCACTTTTTCTGCTTTGAATGTTTTCACGAGCACCAAATACAGCGGGTCTGACCCGGAAGTGAACTGGTCAGGTGCACGAGAACTTGAACGCGGTCAGGATTTGTTTACGCTTCAAAATCCAAGAACTTATAATTTATCATTACGATTTTCTTTATAGCAGGGGATAAAATGAAAAACCTAAATAGACTCTTGATATTTGCTTGCCTGCTTTCATTTTCTGCATGCAGCGACTTTGTAAACAATGTGGATGCCCCGTCGGACCAGGTTGATTCCGACCAATTGAACGACGAAAAACAAGTTGGCTTTTTAATTGCAGGCATTCAGCAGAGATTTGCCACCACTTATGATTATACTATTTTGCTGGCAGATGCACTTTCGGACGCACTTGAGTTTGACTGGAATTCGCCGAGCGCGACCTCGCAAAGCCTAAATGAAATTGACTCAGGCACCATTCCCTTCGACAACCCGGACATCGCCGCTCAATTTATAAATATCGGTGAGCTCAGATTTCTCGCAGATGATTTGCTGAGGAGAGCGGAAAAAATTAATTTCACTGATGAAGACCTTCAGAAAGAAACGCTTTACGCTGGCAATCTGTACGCCGGTATTGTACGCTATTTGTACGCAACCTACAACGGTCTTGAGCGTCATTTAGGCGGCGGCGTTATAAACAACGGGCCATTTATAGCATCTTCTGAATTGTATCAATTAGCGATAAGTCTTTTTCAGATAGCCAAAACTCATGTTGAACAGGACTCCTATGAAGAGCGCCTGTTAAATTCTCTGATTGCCCGCACCTTTCTGTTCAAGGGCGATGTTGCTGAAGCAGTTATTTTTGCACGCGTGGGTTTACAGCAAGGCGATGAGCCTTTTCAGGCTTTGTACAGCTTCGAGTCAACAAACATCTATTGGCTGGAAGGCGGTACGGGTCGTGGCGAACTGTTGGCAGCTAAACGCTATCTCGATTATCTTAAATCTGATCCTAAAGAAGCCGCCCGTATTCCCCTCGTGCAAGTTGCGGACGATTCCAGCTTTTGGCTGCAGGGCAAGTACGATGATGCGGATATACCCATCGATTTTATTTCCTGGGAGGAAAATGCCCTCATGCTGGCTGAACTGGAAATGCCGAACGCTCCAACCATAGCGCTCAGTTTAGTAAATCAAGTAAGATTTTCGTTTGGGTTGGATGCCATTAGCAATTTGGATATTGATGTCATTTTAGCAGAAAGAGAGAAAACCATGTTTGCCCAGGGGTTGCGTCTGGTTGATCAACGGCGTCATAATCGGTTCCACCTGCCTGAAATCGCATGGCAGTATTTGCCGTTTTCTGAGGAAGAACGGATTAATAACCCCAATATTCCTTTTTAGGCTATCATCCGGTTCCCACGTGCTTAGACTGTTTGAACTAGTAGACTTGCAACCCGATTTCTTTTTTTGATGAGAAAGAGTTATGTTTTATCGTGTCTCAACAAACCATGAAATTGATGAAGTCGTTAATATTGCCCGAAATATATGGACTGAGCATTACTCACCAATCATAGGAATAGAGCAAGTAGAGTACATGCTTAACAATTTCCATTCGAAAGATGCTATATCCGGGGAAATTTCTGAAGATAACTATTTGTACTTTCTAATTAAAAAGAATAAGAGAGTTCTTGGATATATTGGCCTGCAAGTAAGAAGTGATGAATTATTTTTAAGTAAATTATATATTTTATCGAGCGAGCGTGGTCTGGGAATTGGCAAAGCGGCCATGCAATTTATTAGAGAACTGGCACAAAAAAATGACGCAAGCAAGATATCACTGACCGTCAATAAAAATAACAGTGATTCAATCGCCGCATATTATAAACTCGGCTTTATTAAAACGGGTGAAATCTGTGTCGATATTGGGGCAGGTTATAAAATGGATGACTTCCAAATGGAATTAGTTATTTAAAAGCTATAAAGCTTACTCCCTGTAAAAATCATAGAGCGTCTTCGCAACTGTAACATCTCTTATAACGGGTCAAAAATTTGCCAGCAATTTCACACAGTCTCGGTCCCACGCTCCCAGACTGTGTGAAATTGCGTGGCAGTATTTACCGTTTTCTGAAGAAGAAAGAAATAATAATCCGAACTTTTAGATGATAGAAATGCAAAAAAAACAATAGCCCCTATGGCCTGTTTTACGAGACAGGGCATTCCGTAATACCTATCTTGAGTAAAGTCAAAAGGTCTGAGAATAGAATATTTATCATTTGATAGATTAGGTAACACATAGTTCAACTATTACCGCAAAGTCTGTTGACATTTCATTACTAAATGAATACCTTGTATTAAATCAAAAATCGCTGTCTTCCTTCATTCAGGGGAATGATTTTGATACCTCCTTTAAAAAAACTATCGCGTTTTTATATAAATATAGTCCGGTTCACTGGTCGCATCCAAAATAAGTAACCGTAAGAAATCACTGAGTATTAAATATTCGCCGCAGCGGTTATGAATAAAGTGTATCTGCTTGTTGCTTCATGGGGCAAACACGGCGGATACACCGACGATCGCGAGCAGGAAGATACATTGAGAAAAAGCAAACGATTATAAAGTTCTGCTAGCATAAATTAAATTATTATGACCAAGTATATAAGCATTAGCGAGAAGGAGGAAGCAAAAATGAAGAGCCATTACTTCTTAAGAAAAGTACTAATTATTTTCACTGCCATGTTCATAGCACACGCGGTCTTGGCACAGATTCCCCAAACCATCAGTTACCAGGGGCTTTTAACAAATACCAACAACGAAGCTGTTGCAGACGGCAACTACAAATTAACTTTCAAGTTATTTAATTCTGACCAGGGGGGAACTGCTATCTGGCAGGAGGCATACGATGACGTCGTCGTGACCGGTGGTTTATTCAATGTAAGTTTAGGCGGGAAAAATCCATTAAGCCTGCCATTCGACCAGCCATATTGGCTTGAAATCACCATCGCTGAAGAATCTCCACTAAATCCACGGATTGAACTAACTGCATCAGCATATAGTCTAAATTCCCGCGCAGTTGCCGATTCTGCAATTACCAGTGCAAAGATTGCAGACAGTCAGGTGGTACGCAGTATAAATACGCTCAAGGATAGCGTCAGACTCGTTGCCGGTAATAATATTACGATTACCACAGATGCAGATTCAATCGTTATTTCGACGAATGTGAATCAAGGCGGGGATAGCGATGGCCACTCTCTCAATGCAGCAGACGGCGATCCGGCGGATGCTATTTATGTTGATAATGACGGAAAAATAGGTATCGGAAAAACAGATCCGACTGAAGTATTGGATGTTGAAGGAAATATAAAGTCCAGCGGGAAAATATTAGCTGGAGCATATTCGAGTACCAGTCCACTCATTTTTGAGGCGCCGGAAGGTAGTGAACGCGCCCGTATAGACGATGTCAGCGGCAATTTTGGCATCGGCACGAAGAGTCCTCTGTTGAACTTTCACCTCAGTCGTTCTGCAGGAATGTCGCCACCCCCTACCAGGCTGGGTGTTCAGTGGTCTGTGATCCCTTTACCACCATTACCAGCACTTACTGACTGGTTCTACTACGCTGTTGGCGGCATTGGCATCGAGTTGGGCGGCACGCATATGATTCGAAAATCCGGGAACAACCTGCGGTTTTCAACGCAGGACGAAATGCTGTCCGGCCCAATCACTGAGCAGATGCGTTTGACCGACAACGGGGCTCTTGGCATCGGTACAAAGCAGCCATATCATAGACTTCAAGTAAACAGTAGTGATGATACAAAAGACGCTGCCGCAAGATTTATGAATGACAATGGGTCGTCGCTGCTGGATATTGGAGTATCGGCCAACAATGGTAGCTCAGGCGCGGGAAACGACAACCCTTACATTTATACGAATAATAAAGACCTGGTAATCATCACGGGATCCGGCAACATATTCTCTAACGGTGGAGACTTGGTTGTTGGCAACGGCGGCGGCATACTCGTTTCCGGTGGTGGGAAAATCGATATTATGGACGAAAATGGCAATGGCGTCATATCGTTAGATCCAACTCAAAATAACAGAAAGATCACGACCCCTATACTTGAGATCACCGGCGGAGGCGACCTGGCCGAACCGTTCGATATTGCCGACACCGAAGTCATCAAACCCGGAACGGTGGTGGCGATTGATCCGGAAAATGCCGGGCAACTGCGCATCGCCGATAAAGCTTATGACCGGACTGTAGTCGGCTGTGTAAGTGGCGCCAACGGTATCAACCCAGGCCTGACTATGCAGCAGGAAGGAACCGTGGCGGACGGCTCGCTACCGGTAGCGTTATCAGGCCGCGTTTACTGCCGGGCGGACGCTTCCTACGGCTCAATACGGCCAGGCGATTTGTTGACTACTTCCGATACACCAGGACATGCCATGAAGGTTACGGATCATGCCAGAGCTCAGGGCGCCATTCTTGGCAAAGCGATGACACCACTTCAGGAGGGTACAGGATTTGTATTAGTTCTGGTTACCTTGCAGTAGTCATGGCAAGACACAGACTTAAAGGAAATGGAAAATGAAAACAAAATTTGCATTGGATAAAATAGCAGCATTACTCAATGTTATACTAAGACGGAGGAAGCACGACCATCTGACTTCCACTCGAAGGAGAGGTATGGTTGCCGTTGTGATGACTTGCCTATTTTTATTACCGGCACAATGGGTTCAGGCCCAGCCATTTTATGTTGATCCTTGCGCCGCAAGAAACGGAAACGGTTCACAGGAGGCTCCTTTCAATACGCTGGCCAGCGCTGTCGATGCGGCAAAAGCATTTCCGGGTAGTGAAATTATCATGGAGGGTGGGGTTTATCCAGAAACGATTACTATTAAAGATGCGCTCACCTTAAAGGCATACAACGGATCTGCGCAAGTGGGTACGGGCGGGTACGGTGTAGGCTGGCGCGATGTTGTCATCGGTGCAGACTCCAGACTGTCTTCCAGGGCCAGGATTTACTATCCATCATGTGCATCTGGTGAAGGGACTCCAATTGCCTCCCGCGGGGAGGTGTATCCCGTAGTTGTTTATGCCCATGGCAGGAGTTCTGAGGGGAGAGAACTTTGTGAAGGATGGAATACAGGACCACCCAGCGAGGACTACACACAGCTTTCAGGCATCCTGAATCACCTGGCCGCATCCGGGATAATTGCTATCGCGTTCGACTGGTACACTCCTCTCCACGAGTCGGGAGCTATTGAAGGTGCAGACATAATTGATGGTCTCTTCCAGAAAGCCATAGATTACCTGTACGGTCATGTAATTACACCAGGCACGTGGCTGCAAGGAACTGTCGATCTATCACGTGTGGGCTTAATGGGGCATTCAACCGGCGGTTATCACGCATATGCCATGGCTACCAGGCTTATAAACGCAGATGTCATGGCAGTGGGATTAATCGCTCCTGCATTTATTTGGGATCAGCCTTTTGAGCAAACTGTGCCTTTGCTTGCAATCCACGGAACAAGGGAATCGAGACGACAGGTAGCAACCGGGCCACTGCGTATCTATTGCCATGCAAAAGCTCCCAAGCATCTCATTGTTGTGGAAGGTGCAAATCACTTCGGATATACCGATGGTATCTGCCTCCATCCAACCACCCCCCCTGCAATCATTACCAATACTGACTACTGGGGTTTACTTCCTCATGACGGTGGCCAGGACAATTTCAGTTATGTAGGCGGGCAAACAGGACATGCGGCTCACGCCCTGCAACAACGTACTGCTGCTCGTTATTTGCAGGTTTTCTTCTCATATTACTTCGACAAGTCACCCACTAAAATCATGCCCGATTATCTGCGACAAAATACTGAGAGCGAGGACTGTGGCTTACAAATGAATGATGGTTTACCATGCGACACCAAGGAGCTGTCTGTTTATATGAAGTGGCCTGATAATACGGCTGAAACACCCTGTCAAAGTGTTGAAATTGAGCTCAGTGATGGTTATGGAGTTGTTAATTCCCTTTCCGTAGACCAGAGCGAGAGCCTAAATGGTGGTTGGAAAAACCTGGGCACATATCAATTTAATTTAATAGCCAGGATCACCATTGATCCTTCGAAAATTGATTTTTCAGGTGGCTGTTCAGTTATTGCCGATGCTGTGAAGTTTGTCCATTCAGGTACGCAGACTACACGAGAACTAATCCGTGACAAATACTTTGAGACATCTAAAAACGGCTGGAATAAATCTACTAACGGTAGCGGATTTATCGGCGACGATTATCTCACATCCTCCGTTTCTACTGCTAGTGTTATTATTTTTCAATCTGAATACTCAGAACTCTGGTTCTCCTTAGACCTTGACGACACAGACTGCGAACCCGTGAGATATTTCGATGATCTAACGTCTTTGTACGTGCAGGTGAAAGTGTGTTCTTGTACACAGTAACAAACCGCCTTTTCTCTGTCATTTCGAAAGGTAATTATGAGATTAATTAAAATGTTTTGGGCTGTCACTTGTTTATTCGTATTGTTCATCGTTCAGCAAACGACGGCTCAATACAAAATCAGCCACAGTGTGATTGGCAATGGCGGAACTGCAGTAATTGGAAGTTCAAACAACATAAAAGGACCTATAGGGCAATCCATCCTCGGTAAGACCGGAAGCAGCTCACATAACGTTGATAGTGGATTCTGGGGCAAAATGGTTGATTTGCCAACAAGTGTGGAAGATGTCACAGATGAAACCATTCCTAAAGAATTCATGCTGCAGCAGAATTATCCGAATCCATTTAATCCCGTAACAACGATTCAATTTGCTCTTCCGGTTGAAGCCGTGTAACGTTAAAACTCTTTGATTTGCTTGGCCGTGAAATAGCAATTCTTATGAATGAGGAAAAACAAGCCGGAGAATACAAAGTAAATTTCGAAGCCGGTAAATTAGCCAGCGGAGTGTATTTCTACATAAGGCTTACTTAAAAGCTCTATAAGTTTATAAAAATCATTGAATTAGAAAGAATAAATAGTTACCTTAGTGCAAAGAAAATTCCAAGAAAGCTCAAAAACCCTTGCACTTGAGATGATAAAATACACGCCAAATAATCA
>JAJDAE010000003.1 GCA_029262035.1 Candidatus Zhuqueibacterota bacterium | reverse complement strand
CTGATTGATGGATTTTTGTGAACAGGGCGTTTGTGTGGATAAATGGTCCGGCTTCGATAGGAATACTTTTCCAGAACGGTATACCCGCCAACTGTAGCACATTTTCGCCAGCTCCACCGTGTGTGACCCTGGTCCCGCTCCCACGCGGGCCGCAACCCCTGGCCGGAAATTTCATGCACATATCTGAAACCGGCGTGATAAGTATTCCATGCCGTGCGCAGCAACGCTTCATCGTGCAGGGCCGATTCTTCTGCAAAAACCAGGATAAACCCTGCCTCCTGATATTGTCTGAAAACATCTATCATTTTGTCGTTCGTCTGCTCCCGAATTTCATGAAAGCCATTACCAACAACCATCACTGTGGGCTCATCTGCTAAACCTTCATTTTTCAAAAAATCCAGAACTTTGGCAGGTTGGCCTATATCCGCAGAGCCTATGAATTTCATATTTTTCGGCAGTCTGCCAATCCTCTGTTCTTCAATGGCTCTATTGATGGCATCATCCTCAAGATCCGCACCGAAATACCTAATCGCATTCTCACCGTCCTTCAAAACACGCTGACGCGTTGCCTCGCCGTGGCCTACAGCATGTTCGACAAAAACGGTAAACTCAAACTTGTGATCTTGACAGAATGCATCCAGGGCATTGTTAGCCGCCTGAAATGTTTTAGAATTGGCATCCTGGCTGGCGCTGACATTATCGCCACGGTTGACCCAAGTGCTGACCACCTTGGATTGCAGGATGTGATTTAACTGATTGATATACGGATTATAAGCATAAATAATTCCAAAAGGACCTGCACCTCGCTGGAATACTCTGTCGCCTAACTCTGTTACTCTACCCCTGTGTAAATATCCGGCTTTACTAAAAATATTCGTTATTTCGGAGAACACGTTAGGAACAATTTCAGCAAAACCGACGCCCTCTCTCAGTTTTGTGTTCAACTCCAAAGCACGCAATGCCAAAACCAGTGGCAGCAGCCGATAGCCCAATTCCAAGTGGTGATGGTTTGCAATCCAGCTGCCGGTCGGAGAATCATCTGCTTCAAAGGTCAGCCATGAACGTAGAAAATCTTCATTATCCTTACTCTCGTCCTGACCAGAGAGCCAAGCTCTCAATTTGTTGAAGATATCTACCCGGAAATTCGGATTCATCGTTTGAATATTTCGCAAAACATCTGTAATTGCATCTTTGTCCGAGAACAAAAAATCGCCGTCACCTTTTTCCAGATAACCGCGTGAATGTAAAAAATGTAAGTCAATTTTTAATTGTTTGAAATCTATTTTATGACGCTTCGAGAACTCTTCCGGCTCTAAAACCCGGTGCTCCAAAAACCAGTCACAAATACCGACCTCTTTGTGTGACGACAGCACTTGCTTAAGCAGCCAGAGATCCGGAGGCGCAGTAATACCTGCGGTTAAAACAACTGTACGAATGACTTTTATAGCACGATCGGCGGATTCCCTTTGTACTTCGATAAGTTCATCAAAATCAGAAATGATTTTCTCAAGCAATCTTAACCACGAAAGCAGCAACTGTCCTTCATTAAAAAGATGTGGGACTTTTTCGACAAACAAACGAAAACTCCTGTCGGATATATAAGGAAAACCGGCTGAACTTAAGTTGGTTGCGCCGGTAACAATTTCAATCAGAGTGTTCCATTGAGGGTGGGTTCTCAGAGACTCTTGATCGGTCAGGTAATGTTTTAGTTCCGGAACTGTTGTTGCCATTAGAATATCTTTCATAATATTACGGTCGTATTAACGCTAAAAGAATCAAATTTATTTCGTGAGTGTAAGAATGGTTGAACTTACGAATTCAGAATAAGGCTATCTTTGTAAATTGGGAGATATTCTCTTGTGCCCCCCAGGTTCTAATATAGACCGAACAGTGCTCTAAGTCAGATAACCCAGCTCCCCCAGCAATTTTATAACTTCAGGATTCTCCAGGAATGCATTAATGACATCGTTCATCTCCGAATTTTTCCAGCGGCCAATTGACCGTGTGTTGATTTTTTGCGGGCCGGCCGACCAAGCCAAGTGTTGATCTACTGTAGAAGACTCTGGGTAATTTAGAAATGCATCACTAAACTCTTCGTCCAGAAAAACGCAAATCGACCGGACGGTCTTTTCATATTCGCGCAGTAAATCTTCATAATGGATGGTGAGAACCTGTGGGTGTGATTGAAATTTTAGCCCGGCCTGTACGTCCTGAAGCCAACGGTCGGGTGTTGTCCAGAAACGGTTAGGATCCGTTGGATGGCGAGAGGTGATTACATCCCGCCCGTCACGGATAATATGGATAATTCGCACACGCTTGCCAAAATGTTGTAAAATCCTTTCAAAGTATAGAACATTGCGGGGGGTTTTCTCGCACCATCGCTTCACGCAAGAATTAATTTGGATTTCTACCAGATATCGATAAATTTTATGAAGCTCGAAAGGAACAGTCAAGTCCGGATTCTTGTTATAGAGGCCATCTGCTCCATAACCGTCCGGGCAAAGCGCCACTGTCTCCGGAGAAATACCCAAAATTGCAGGATGACAAGACAGGATTGACAAAAGTAAAGTAGTTCCCGACCGGCCACACCCGCCAATGATGATTGGATTGCGGCTGAGCTTCAATATCCGGAATGCCTTAGCAGGTGTTGTGTGACTAAACAGATCCAGCAAAGAGGCCATATTCGCAGTGGTCCATCGCAAACTCACTCTGACTTCAGACCGCATATTTCTCTAACGTATTTTGAAGAAACCTCACTAACTCTTCTTAAACTCAACCTTAAATTCAGGTATTTCACCTGTGTCAAAAACTTGAATATCAACCTGTCCTTTTGAATTACGAATCGTAATCGTATACTGACCGTCATCCTGAGGAACAATTTTAGCAGATGATTTCTCCTCTGTTCCGTTTTGAGGAAGCAGCACGGAAACTAGGAAAGAGCTTAGCGCCTTGCTTGTGCTCACCTCGATAAAGGGATACATATTTGCTCTTTCCTCAGGGATAGGCAGCTTGTCGGCTTTCACAGAAATTCCACCAGCCGCATAACATGTTGCCTGTAATTGAGCAGCAGGACGAGTTATCAAAAAACCTGCGTCTTCGGCACTAACCGTGCCTTTGCTATCATTATTGTAACCAAAAAATCTAGCCTGAACTTCGGATGGCTCCTCCTTTTTTCGCACTTTATCCAGCAGTACAACGGCAGGCAAATCTTGAAAAGCTAACACGGTTCGAGTAATAGATTTCACATCAGGTATCACGAGTTGATAGGCAGGTGTGGCATTACTGGTCCAGAAAAAATAGCCATCCTGCTCACCGGAGCGTACGATTGCAGCTTTTGCCTTGGAAGAATTGGTGCCCTCTGAACCATCAACATAATGATGTCCCTGGCCATCGACCAAGATTGCACTGTGACCCGCTGTTGTCCGCATTACCCAGGAGGGATCAGTAAATGTGTATGGTGGGCGATGGGGATCGGTCACGAGCTGTTCACCGAAGCATTTTACGATAATACTATTTCTGTCAGCATGTTCGTGATTATGGGGTAAACCGCTGCGCATGGCAACCACGAGGTCTTTTGGCTCATAGCCGCCACGGGCTACAATCCAATC
>JAJDAE010000200.1 GCA_029262035.1 Candidatus Zhuqueibacterota bacterium | reverse complement strand
AAATCAGAAAAACAGCATGAACATTCTGACAATCAAGAAGAGAGCGATAAAAAAATCGCCTATTGGCGGGCACCGATGGACCCGACTTACATTTCTGAAAAGCCGGGGAAATCACCTATGGGCATGGACTTAGTCCCGGTTTATGAAGGTGAAGAGTCCGGCGGAGCAAGCATCAAGATTGATCCCGCAGTCGTGCAAAATATGGGTGTTAGAACCGATGTTGTGAAACGTGCGCCGTTTCGCCGAATCATTCGAACGGTGGGCCATATTGATTATGATGAGGAGACTGTACATTTAGTCAATCTGAAATTCGATGGCTGGATTGAGCGATTGTTCGTGAATAAGACTGGTGAACTTATAAAAAAAGGGACGCCGTTGTTTGAAGTTTATTCGCCGCAATTGGTGGCAACCCAGGAAGAGTATTTGCTGGCGCTAAAAAATAAAGACAAACTGTCTGATAGCAGTTTTGAGCAGGTGCGAGCCGGAGCAGAAGACGTCCTCAAGGCTTCCCGCCAAAGGCTTAAATATTGGGATATTACCCAAAAACAAATCGAGGAATTGGAAAAGACCGGCGAAGTGAAACGAACGTTGAAGATTTTCTCTCCGGCCAACGGCATCGTGGCGCATAAAAATGCGGTGCAAGGTGCCTTTGTCAAAGCCGGTTCCGATTTATTCAGAATCGCCGATCTGTCCAAAATTTGGGTGCTGGCTCATGTTTTTGAATACGAACTACCCTGGATTGAAGTCGGCCAAAAAGTACAAATGGAGCTGCCATACATACCGGGCAATAAATTTATTGGGTCTGTAGATTACATTTATCCTTACCTCGATCCCAAAACCCGGGATGTAAAGATCCGATTGGTTTTTCATAACGCGGATCTGAAACTAAAACCGCAGATGTATGCAAATATCGAAATTGAATCCGAAGGCGGTGAAAATGTACTGGTGATCCCTTCTGAGGCAATTATCCGCTCCGGGAAACGCAATATTGTATTTCTGGCCGAAGGTGGCGGCAGGTTTCAGCCAAGGGATATTATCGTTGGCCCCGAAGGTGAAAACGGCATGGTAAAAGTTATAGCCGGTTTGGAAGAAGGCCAAAAAATTGTAACCAGCTCCCAGTTTTTATTAGACTCGGAAAGCCGGTTACGCGAAGCGATTCAAAAAATGCTGGCAGAGAAGCAGGCGAAGTTGGAATGATAGAGCGCCGGAATGTTGGATTGATGCGTTCCTAGTACAAGCTTTAGCTTGGCTTGAATGAGTGAGTAAATGCAGGCTAAAAACTGGACTACGAACTCAAGAAAAATAATTGAATAAAATCGAAAGCTGAAAGCTAATTGCTGAAAGCTGAGGGCTAATAAAATGTTAGAAAAAATAATCGAGTGGTCGTTGAATAATCGATTTATGGTTATTCTTGCAACCCTGTTCATAATTTTAATTGGGTTGATCGCGGTATTTAATATGCCGGTAGATGCAATCCCGGACTTGTCTGATGTGCAGGTTATTGTTTTTACCGAATATCCCGGACAGGCGCCGCAGGTAGTTGAAGATCAGGTTACGTACCCGCTTACAACATCGATGCTGGCCGTGCCGTTTGCAAAAGTCGTGCGCGGCTATTCATTCTTCGGCTTTTCAATGGTATATATTATTTTTGAAGATGGCACCGATTTGTACTGGGCGCGGAGTCGGGTTTTGGAATATTTGAATTATGTATCAAAAAAGTTACCTGCCAACATTACGCCAAGCCTTGGCCCCGATGCCACCGGCGTCGGCTGGGTTTACGAGTATGCGCTTAAAAGCGACCGGCATGATTTGGCGCAATTGCGCTCAATACAGGACTGGCTTTTGCGCTATGAACTAACAGCGGTTCAGGGCGTTGCTGAAGTCGCCAGTATCGGCGGCTACGTCAAACAATACCAGGTTGAAGTCGATCCCAACAAACTTCTGATTTACAACATCCCATTGAAAAAAATAAAAATGGCGATTCAAAACGCGAACAGCGATGTTGGGGGGCGCTTGCTTGAAATGGGTGAAGCCGAGTTTATGGTTCGAGGTTTGGGTTATATAAAATCCATAGAGGATCTGGAAAATGTTTCCCTCGGAGTGAATGAAAACGGCGTTCCCATCAGTCTGCGCCAGGTCGCCAATATTCAGATTGGGCCAGAGTTGCGCAGGGGCTTATCAGAGCTAAATGGTGAGGGTGAGGTAGTGGGCGGTATCATCGTGATGCGCTATGGTGAGAATGCACTTAAGACAATAAGCGGCGTTAAAAAACGACTCGCGGAATTGCAAAAAAGTCTGCCGGAAGGTGTTGAAATCGTTGAAGTCTATGACCGGTCCGGGCTTATCGAACGTGCGATTGATAACCTGAGCGGAAAGCTGTTTGAGGAAATGGCAATCGTTACTTTGGTCTGTATTCTTTTTCTCATGCATTTTAGAAGTGCGTTCGTTGCGGTTTTCACTTTGCCGGTTGCCATTTTGATCTCATTCATTATTATGTATAACCAGGGCATCAACGCAAATATTATGTCGCTGGGTGGCATTGCCATCGCCGTGGGAGCGATGGTTGATGCGGCCATCGTGATGATCGAAAATGCGCACAAGCATTTGGAGCATGATGCCGGCAAAAAGAACCACTGGCAAATTATCCTGGACTCGTCCAAAGAGGTAGGCCCGGCGCTGTTTTATTCTTTACTGATTATTGCGGTTTCGTTTGTGCCGGTTTTTGCCCTGGAAGCCCAGGAAGGGCGGCTGTTTAAACCACTGGCTTTTACCAAAACCTATGCCATGGGCGCATCGGCTTTTCTCGCTATTACGATAGTACCTGTGCTTTTGGGTTATATGGTACGTGGTAAAATAAAGCCCGAAACAGCCAATCCTGTAAACCGGTTTTTAGTTGCGATTTACCGGCCGGTAATCCGGTTTGTGCTGCGTTTTAAAATTCTAACCATGGCCATTGCAACTGTGATTTTATTGGTAACAGTTTTCCCGTTAAAGAAACTTGGCTCTGAGTTTATGCCACCTTTGTATGAAGGAGATTTACTCTACATGCCAACCACCGATCCCGGCATCAGTATCACAAAAGCACGTGAGCTGTTGCAGCAAACTGATAAAATTATCAAGCAATTTCCTGAGGTGCACCACGTATTCGGCAAAATCGGTAGGGCTGAAACAGCCACCGATCCTGCGCCGCTTTCCATGATCGAAACCACAATTATGCTTAAACCCGAAGATGAATGGCGGCCCGGAATGACGCCCGAAAAGCTGATCGATGAGATGAATGCCGCTATGCAATTTCCGGGATTAACCAATGCCTGGACCATGCCGATTAAAACGCGCATCGATATGCTTTCAACCGGCATTAAAACGCCCGTAGGGATAAAATTGCTGGGCAACGACCTTCAGGTTTTGGCTGATTTGGCGCAGGAGGTAGCTGCGGTTGTAAGAGATGTCCCGGGCACGCTAAGTGTTTTCCCCGAAAAAACAGTGGGCGGCAATTACATCGACTTTGAAATTAAGCGCGAGGAAGCCATGCGCTACGGCCTGAATGTTGGCGATGTGCAGGACGTTATTAAAAGCGCAATCGGCGGTATGAACGTGACCTACACGGTGGAAGGTCTGGAGCGCTATCCCGTCAACGTGCGTTACAGCCGGGAATTGCGCGACAACCTCGAATCGATCAAACGCGTTTTGATAGCGACGCCAACCGGCGCTCAAATTCCGATCATGCAGGTTGCAGATATTTCTATCACCAAAGGACCTCCCGGTATAAAGAGTGAAAATTCACGCCGAACCGCCTGGCTTTATGTGGATATTAAAGATGTAGATGTTGGAACTTATGTCCAAAATGCTCAGGAAGTGGTCAACAATCGTATTGATTTACCAACCGGCTACACCATGGTTTGGAGCGGTCAGTACGAATATATGCAGCGCGCAAAAGAGCGGATGAAGATCGTTATTCCCGTTACCCTCATCATTATTTTTGTGCTGCTTTATATGAATTTTAAGAATTTCACGGAAAGTCTTATTGTCATGTTTTCGCTGCCGTTTGCGTTGGTGGGTGGGATCTGGTTTATGTATGTGCTCGGCTACAACTTCAGCGTGGCGGTGGCTGTTGGATTTATTGCGCTTGCCGGCGTGGCTGCGGAGACGGGCGTGATTATGATCATTTATCTCGATCATGCTTATGATAAATGGAAAAAGCGCGGAGAAATGGAAACGCACGAACACCTGACAAGCTCCATCATGGAAGGCGCTGTGGATAGAGTTCGCCCAAAAATTATGACGGTTGCTTCGACCATGCTGGGCTTGTTCCCAATTATGTGGGGGCACGGCAGCGGCTCAGACGTGATGAAGCGCATCGCAGCGCCCATGATCGGCGGTATGATGTCATCTACAATTTTAACATTAATTGTGATTCCGGCTATTTATTTTTTATGGAAAAGCTGGGAGAATCGGGACAGTTGGGTTGAGGAAGCATAGAAAGAGCAAAGAAAATGAAATCAAGTAGTAAGCATTGGGACGCAGTTTTTTCAGGCGCAGAAGATTCACAATTAGGATGGTATGAAAAGGGCGCATCCAAATCATTGGAACTATTGAATCATATTCCGAAATTGGAAAATGCAACGGCATTCCTTCCGGGAGTGGGAACTTCAGTTCTGATAGAAGAACTTCTCTCCAAAGGCGTAAAATTAGTTCTCAATGATATCAGCATTGAGGCGCTAAACCGGGTCAAGAGCAGGTTGGGTGACAAATGCAATGAAATTAATTGGATTTGCCAGGACATCGCACAACCGATCCAAGATACAATGCCAAATATTGATATTTGGATTGACAGGGCAGTTTTACATTTTCTAACTGACGAAGATGATATAAAGGGATACTTCAAGAATGTAAAATCAATATTGAAGGCAGGTAGTTACGCCATGTTTGCTGAATTCTCAAAAACAGGTGCGCCTAAATGTGCGGGACTGACTCTACACAGATATTCGGTAGATGAACTCTCAGAAAGATTAGGATCTGAATTCCAACTTCTCATTCACAAAAATTTCACCTACATCAATCCCGGGGGTGATCCCCGGCCTTATATTTACACGCTATTTAGAAGAAATTCTGGCAATTAACATAAAAAGGGAGGTTCTTAAAATGGAAAAAATATGCGGTATTAATCTGCTAGTCTGTTTATTTTTTATTTCACAACTATTTGGACAAACTCATCATTCGGGTTATTCCGGTCAGGAAAAAAGAGAAATAAAATCCTTATCACAGAATCAGGTTGCGGGCTACCTGAACGCAAAAGGAATGGGCCTCGCCAAAGCAGCTGAATTGAATCATTATCCCGGTCCTAAGCATGTTTTGGAGTTGTCCGCAGAGTTGAATTTGTCCAATGAGCAAGTTCAAAAAACAAAAGGCTTTTACAATGAAATGCACAAGGCAGCTTCGGAACTCGGTAAACTGTACATTCAAAAAGAGAAGGAATTGGACCGCTGGTTTGAAAAAGAGTCAGTCGATGAAGCAGGCCTAAATTTGCTGGTGCTTGAAATCGGTAAAATTAAGTCAAAAATTAGATTTGCTCACTTAAAGGCGCACTTGCAAATGCAAGGTATGTTATCGCCCGAGCAAATAAGTAAGTATGATACTTTGCGTGGATATATCAACACAAACAAAATAAATCACTCACATAATAATAATTAATTAGGAGGTTTTAATGCGTACATTTATTTTTATGGTATTGACGTTGGCTCTGGTTGCTTGTTCTGGTCAAGAGCAGGACGATCATCATGCAACTGAGGACAAGGGCGAGCACGAACAGGCCGAGATGACTTACGCATCTTGGAATAAAGTTTGTCCGATTCGGGGAGAAGAAGTTGACAACACAGTTGAGACTGTTACCTATGACGGCAAAGAGTATGGGTTTTGCTGCTCCGGTTGTGATACGAAATTTGAGGAAGATCCGGTGAAATATTCTGCGAATTTAAGTGAGGATGGCACTAAGTTCGTCGCCACCCTGAATTAGTATGCCGAATCGTTAGCTGAATCGTTTTAAAAAAGGCTGTCTCAAGGCGCTGGTGTGGCCTTTTAGGCAGCCTTTGTTTTATGGTGTCGCACATATTGTCTTTCAAACAACCCGTTTCCAAACAGCCAATCCATACAATACAATAGCAAAAAAAGGTTCTATGTCGCACCGTGTGGGTTGAAAAGTCTTGATAATAGTTTTTAGCCACGGATTGGCACAGATGAAACACGGATTATCAGCTCACTGAATGCAGATTGTAATGGCGTCCGGTGAAAAAAAGTTATGTTGCAAAGTTTTGTTATAAAGAGTATTATGAGTTAAGGAATACCTAAATTGAGCGATTCTCCTGGGGGTGAGGTTTGTAGTACAAGCTTCAGCTTGCTTGGGGTGGTTGGGAACACGCTAAAGCGTGTACTACGTACCTGGTACCCAGCAGTAAATTAATTTCAGGCTAAATCGCTCAATTTAGGGAATATTTAAATTGGATTTTTTTCTTTGGAGTTGTTGGGCAACCAAAAGAATTAATTGTTGGCTGGTTATTGCCACAGGGAGAAAAAATATGAACGAGCAAGTTAGCATGAAAAAAGACGAAAAGCTGCCGGGCAATGAACGGCACACCAAAACCGAAGGAAATGGCCACCGCACAAGTAAGATTAGGCCGGGTATGACTGAGAGAATTCAAAAGCTTCGCAAATTAAGCGTTGAAGCTGAACATACACTTTCAATTGAGCGGGCCGTTATCGAAACGGAGTTTTACAAGAAAAATTATGGGAAGCACTCAATTCCCGTATTAAGAGCTTTAACGTTCCTCGAGATTTGTAAGCGAAAGACATTGTATCTCGGTGACGATGAGCTGATCGTTGGAGAGCGTGGACCATGTCCCAAAGCTGTTCCGACTTTCCCGGAGCTGACATGTCATAGTGTTGAAGATTTCCGAGTACTGAACACGAGAGAAAAACAGAGATATACGATTAATGAAGAAGATATCGAAACATATGCGAAAGAAGTTATCCCATATTGGGAAGGAAAGACGCAAAGAGAGCGCATTTTTAATCATGTGCCCGCAGAATGGAAGGCTGCTTATGAGGCGGGTTTATTCACCGAGTTTATGGAACAACGGGCTCCGGGCCATACTTGTTTAGATGGGCAAATCTACAATAAGGGCATGTTGGACTTTAAAAGGGAAATCGCAGAGCAAATTGAAAAACTCGATTATCTAAACGATCCTGAAGCCACCGATAGAGCTGAACAACTGCAAGCCATGGATATTTCCTGCGATGCAGCTATTGTCTTCGCCGCGCGCCATGCAGACCTGGCAGATGAACTAGCCGAAAAAGAAAAAAATGAAAAGCGAGTTGCTGAACTTAAACGCATTGCAGAAGTGTGTCGTTGGGTACCTGCCAACGCGCCCCGTAACTTCCGGGAGGCCATTCAAATGTATTGGTTTGTTCACCTGGGAACCATCACGGAACTGAATGGTTGGGATGCCATGAATCCCGGCCACTTCGATCAGCATTTGGCTCCTTTTTACGAGAAAGGAATTGCAAAAGGTACTTTGACACGGGGTCAAGCCAAAGAATTGATCAGCTGTTTCTGGGTCAAAGTTAACAATCATCCTGCTCCTCCCAAAGTAGGAATTACGGCCAGGGAAAGTGGAACCTACAATGATTTTACAAATATCAATATCGGCGGCGTTAAAACAGACGGTTCGGACGGGGTGAGTGAAGTCTCCTATATCATGCTGGAAGTAATTGAAGAACTTCATATCCTTCAGCCCGGCAGCTCCGCTCACATAAGTAGCAAAACCCCAAACCGGTTTCTAAATGCCGCTTGCCGTGTTATTAGGCAGGGACATGGATATCCTTCTTTATTCAATCCGGATGTCTATATTTTGGAGATGTTGCGATCCGGGAAAGCCCTTGAGGATGCGCGGGAAGGCGGTTGCAGTGGCTGTATTGAAACAGGAGCTTTTGGCAAAGAAGCGTACTTGCTAACAGGCTACCTCAATGTTCCCAAGATTTTTGAAGTTACCCTGAATAACGGCATAGATCCGGTTACGGGCAAAGTTGCAGGCATTGCAACAGGTGACCCCCGGGATTTCAAGAATTTTGATGAATTGTACGCTGCATTTCACAAGCAACTGAATTTTATTATTGATCAGAAAATTCGCGTTAGCAACTATATCGACAAGATGTTTGCTAAATATGCCCCCGCACCCTTCCTTTCTGTTGTCATTGAAGATTGTATAAAAAAAGGCAGGGATTATTACAATGGCGGGCCGCGGTATAATACAAATTATATACAATGTTGCGGACTTGGGACAGTCGCGGATAGTTTGACAGCACTTAAGAAACATGTTTTTGAAGACAAGACCTTCGACATGAATAAGATACTAGTAGCGGTTTCGAAGAATTTTGAAGGCGAAGAAGTCATGCGCCAGACTATCATAAATAGAACGCCGTTTTTCGGTAATGATGATGATTATGCAGATAGCATAGCCAAAAGAGTGTATGATGATTTATTTGATGCGATTGATGGCAAGCCCAATATCAAAGAAAATGGTAAATTTCATCTGAATATGCTATCTACTACCTGTCATATCTATTTCGGCAAAGTCCTTGGCGCGACCCCAAATGGGCGTTTGGCAGAAAAGCCTATCTCTGACGGAACTTCGCCCTCACAAGGGTGCGATACGCATGGGCCTTCAGCGGTTATCAAATCTCTTACTAAAATAGATCAAGTAAAATCCGGCGGCACACTTCTTAACCAACGCTTTTTGCCAAGCCTCCTGCAAAAGGATGAAGACATCACCAAGCTGGCAAGCCTGATCAGAAGCTACTTCGCGCTTGGTGGGCATCACATCCAGTTTAATATTGTGGACACTGCCACACTGCGAGCCGCCCAAAAAACTCCCGGGGATTATAAAGATCTGCTGGTAAGGATGGCAGGATATAGCGACTACTTCAACGACATGAATGAGGATCTTCAGGAGGAGATCATTTCTCGAACAGAAAATGAGGCCTTTTAGAACGTATGCCAAAGACCGGCAAAATGGTGGATGATTCCCAGAAGTACTCCGGTATTGTTTTTGATATTAAGCGATACGCCATCAACGATGGACCGGGAATACGTACTACAATTTTTTTGAAAGGGTGTCCGCTGTCCTGCGTTTGGTGTCACAATCCGGAAAGTCGATCCCCCAAAGTTGAAAAAATGTATTCGGTTGCAAAATGTATAGGCTGCCGGCAGTGTGTTGAATTATGCCCTGAGGAAGCTTGCAGTTTAACTCCGGAAGGTATTGTGACCGACAAAAAGCTCTGCATCGTGTGCGGCACATGCGCCCAAAATTGCCCGGCTAAAGCCACCGAAATGTCGGGCCGCCGGGAGAATGTCGAAAGCATAATGGCTGTGATTGAAAAAGAAATTATCTTTTTTGATCAATCGGGTGGGGGCGTCACTTTTTCAGGCGGCGAGCCTCTTATGTTTCCGAATTTCTTGATCATGCTTCTGGATGCCTGTGGAGAAAGAGGGATTCATCGAACTTTAGATACGACCGGATTTGCGAAAACCGAGACACTTCTGGAAGTTGCTCAAAGAGTTGAACTATTTTTGTATGACCTCAAAATGATGGACTCTACAAAACACAAACAATACACCGGTGTCAACAATGAAATGATCCTCCATAATCTCAAAGTTCTATCGGAATCTGGCGCGAACATCCAAATCCGGATTCCTTTGATCAAAGACATCAATGATGACAATAAGAATATTGAGGAAACCGCAGTTTTTATAAGTGCATTGGCAGGTGAGAAAAAGAGAGTCGATTTATTGCCCTACCACAAAATTGCAAATCATAAACACCATAAGCTGGGTCAGGAGCATAATTCGAACGGCATGGTTTCGCCGGATGCAGAGAGGCAAAAGCAAATCGTAGCAAAGTTCGAGGCTTACGGAATTCCAGCTAAAGTCAACTGATAATACGGATCAGATTAATGAAAAAGTACTCTCAGGAAAGCATCTAACATTTGGTTCAAGTCGGGCCGCAATAGCCGCTTGCTGTTTCTGAGTTCTGTAAATCTGGTAAATTGGATTAACCACGGGCTTACGTGCCTGGCAACACTTGCATCCGTTTAAACCATGCGTTATATTTTTATGACACTCCAATTTTTACGCGTTGCAGGCGTAAGGCATTTAATACAACCGACACAGAACTCATGGCCATAGCAGCACCGGCAAGCCAGGGAGCCAGAAATCCCAAAGCCGCGATGGGTATACCCAGGCTGTTGTAGGCCAGCGCCCAAAAAAGATTTTGTTTGATGTTGGTCATGGTTTTTCTACTCATAATAATTGCATCTGCAATGCTGTTCAAATCTCCCCGAATCAGGGTGATATCCGATGTTTCGATGGCTACATCGGTGCCTGTGCCAAGCCCAATTCCAATGTCAGACACGGCCAGGGCAGGCGCATCATTGATGCCATCGCCAACCATGGCGACAATTTTGCCGGAAGCTTGCAAATTCTTAATCTGATCGGCTTTACCTTTAGGCAGCACTTCAGCCAGGACATGGTCAATTCCCACTTCATTTGCGATAGCTTGCGCTGTTTTGGCGTTATCGCCAGTGATCATTACTACCTCAATTCCCATCGCTCGAATACGGGAAACGGCCTGCAGTGATGTGACCTTGACCGTATCAGCAACTGCAAGCATTCCGGAAAATTTACCATCAATCGCAGTCAGCATTACGGTTTTGCCTTTCTCTTCCAAACCACTCATTTCCTTCAACGCCGCCTCGCTGATAGCAACGCCAAAACGAGATAATAATTTCAGAGTGCCTACCAGAACAGCTTTTTCTTGAACAACGGCGCGGATTCCGTGTCCCGGAATGGATTCGAATTCGTCTACTTCTATCGACTCTGCCCCATTTTTGACAGCGCTCTTAACAATAGCCTCGGCCAACGGGTGTTCGGAGTTTTTTTCAGCAGACCCAATAAGCTTGAGGAATGTTGTTTCATCAATGCCTTCGGGAAGAATATCTGTTAATTGGGGTTCTCCACGAGTCAGGGTGCCGGTCTTGTCCAAAACCATAGTATCGACGCAGTGTGCAGACTCCAGGTGTTCTCCTCCTTTGAAAAGAACTCCGAACTCAGCAGCTCTTCCCGAACCAGCCATTATTGACGTCGGTGTCGCCAGACCCAAAGCACACGGGCAGGCAATGACTAACACCGCAATGGCTTTTTCAAGTGCGCCGGCAAAATGGTTTGGGGCTATGATGAAAAACCAAACGAGAAAAGTAAAAATTGCTATGCCCACTACAATCGGGACGAACACACCGGAAATTTTGTCCGCAATGCGTTGAATCGGGGCTTTGGAGCCTTGCGCCTCTTCCACAATCCGGATAATTTGGGCAAGCGCAGTGTCCTTTCCGACCTTGGTGGCGCGGATTTTAACAAAACCCAGTTTGTTTAAACCGGCGCCAATAACGTTGTCACCCACGCGTTTCTCAACCGGAATACTTTCCCCCGTTAGCATGGATTCATCAACAGCAGAAGCGCCGTCAATAATCTCACCGTCCACAGGAATTTTCTCTCCGGGTTTTACATGGACGATATCTCCAACCAAGACTTCATCCACCGGAATATTTTTTTCTATACCATCCCTGAGTACGAGAGCTGTTTTTGGTTTTAGCCCCATGAGTGCTTTAATCGCTGTTGAGGTTCGACCTTTGGCCAGAGCCTCGAACAGCCTGCCAAGGATTATTAAGGTAATCAGGACTGCGCTTGTTTCGAAATAGAGCTGAACATGTTGCGCTGTACCAACAATGCCGCGTACCGTTAAAAAGATACTGTAAAAGTAGGCAGCGGAAGTGCCCATTGCAACGAGGATATTCATGTCAGCGCTCTTGTTGCGTAACGCCTTAAAAGCGCCTATGTAAAAAGGATAGCCGATAATGAATTGTACCGGAGTCGCCAAGGCCAACTGGAACCAGGCATTTAAAAATATTGCCGGCACCCAAATAAAAGATAGCACCGTAAAATGACTTGCCATAGTCCAGAGGAGTGGAAAGGAGAGTAAAACAGAAAAAGCGAATCTTTTTTTCAGATTTCTAATCTCGCTATTTTTAGTTTCCTCGATATCAGTATTATTTTTTTTATCTGCTGCTGAATATCCGAGTCCCTCTACTTTTTTAATAATCCCGGGGAGCGCTATCTCGGATTGAACATATTCAACTTGAGCCGTTTCAAGGGCAAAATTTACATTGGCTTTTGTTACGCCGGAGAGATTGTTCAATCCCTTTTCAATTCGGTTTGCGCATACAGCGCAAGTCATACCGGAAAGACTCAGTGTCGCCTGCTTTGGTTTCATTGGTTTCTTTTCCCCATTATTGAACGTTATAACCCTGGTCTGTAATGGCTTCCTTAATAGCGCTGATGTCTACTTTAGTTTCATCAAAATTTACCTGAACGGTTTTACTTTCAAGGTCGGCTTTGCCATCGACTTTGATGTCTTGCAAGGCGGTCTCAATTGCATTGACACAATGGTTACAAGACATATCTTGAACAGATAGGGTGATAGACTCCATAATATTTCTCCTTTGTATTATTTTGCCAACTTGCGTATGGTTTTCATAAGTTCATCTACAACGGTTTCATCGCCTTCCTTAATTTGTTGAACAACGCAGCTTTTCATGTGATATTCGAGCAAAAGGCCGCCCACGCCGCTGAGTGCGGACTGAATGGAAGCGATTACGTTGAGCACATCATCACAGTAAGTATCGTCATCAATGAGTCGTTTTACGCCGCGGACTTGCCCTTCTATTCTATTTAACCGGGAAACAAGATTTGTTTTGATTTTTTCAGAGTGATGGCTTTTCCGATGTTCATGCTCTGAATGGGTATGATTTTTTGAATCGGTTTTGCTCATAATTACATCTCTCTTTGGGGTCTATTTTTCATTAAATATAATATACCCCCCTATCCTATATAAGTTCCGATATTTTACCAAAGATATACAATCACAACGTATCTCAAATAAAAATTTAAAATTTGGTTTGAGAACTTTATTGGATAAATTATTGAAAACGTGAAGTGTATTTAGTATATTTTTCGTAAACGGGTAAGTTAGATTCCGAAAAAGGAGTGTCTTTTGGACGTGATGAAATTGATGATGATTGCTCTCGGCGGTGCGATTGGCGCATTAATGCGATATTCTATCGCCGGACTTACACATAAATATGTGGCAACCATATTTCCGATTGGCACGCTAACAGTTAATTTGACAGGCTGCTTGCTCATTGGTTTTTTATGGCAATTGTTCGACTCGACGATTGTATCTGAAAATCTGAGAATATTTTTACTTGTGGGGTTGTTGGGTGCATTTACAACATTTTCTACCTTTGGCCTCGAAAGCCTAAATCTTTTACGGGATGGTGAAATCAGATATGCGGCGCTTAATATAATTGGCAGTGTTGTAGCCGGACTGGTTTGTGTTTTTATAGGCGTAGTCTCAGCACGGTTCTTTGTTGTTGGGTTTAGGTAAAGACTTTAGTTTGGAGAAATTCAAGCGGAGGCATCATGAAATTACCAGAAAAAGGCATATTGCTTAGGATTTTTGTTGGTGAAACGGACCGGTATAAAGGTAAGTTGCTTTACGAACAAATTGTACTAAAGGCACGTTAGTTTAACCTTGCCGGCGCAACGGTGATTCGTGGCATTATGGGATTTGGAGCACAGAGTCGTCTGCATTCTGCTAAAATTCTAAGATTATCTGAAGACATGCCTATTATCATCGAAATTGTTGATCAAAGTGAAAAAATTGATCTGCTCATGCCTTTTTTGGATGAGGCTGTTAAAGAAGGATTAATTACTATGGAAAAAGTGAATGTTATAAAATATCGATCGGGTTCATGAAATATGCTTTGATTCCTGTTAAAATTAAGAAACTTTATACCCGGCTCTAGCAGAAACCGCCATTGTGTAAGTTCAGAAATGTCTTGAATAACTCTTCACGATTTAGGAAGATTAAAATTTAGCCGATAATGCTAAAAATAAGAATATTTTCTTTAAATTACAGAACAAAATCCATTTCCAGGGGTTAGAAAAATTAGGATGATTTTTTAAAATTTGGTAGAGTTAAGTTTTATGACGGAAACTTCTTTTGGTATTTTTCAACTTTATTCTATCTTAAAAGTCACCTTTGTCTTGGATTAGTAATCTAACGGTAGGAGAAACACAATGGACGTGCACATCTACTCGGAAGAAGGTCAGCATTTCAACATTAGCGAAATTAACAAGTATGAATTGACTGTCGAACGCTCAAAAGACGGACATATTGCTGATTTTTCTTCAAAAGAACACATTAAGTGTTTTATCAAAGGGGAGTTGAAAAAAATTATGCAACGGGATAACCATTCAAATTACAATACTTGTATTCTCGATCTTCCGGAAGAACAAGCACGAATTCTTGCACTTAATATTTTGGATGTTTTAAACGGTAAATCTGACACCGCTACTCGAGTATTAATTGATGAAACCACGGCTGTTAAAATAGTCTAATTGTTTTTGTTCCCCGTTCTTAGAAAGCAACTTTTTTAATTCATTGAAATCTGCATGAGTTAGTTAAGTTGCTTTTTTTTGTCCCACCAATCGATAATTTAAGACAATTCTCTTTTATTCTTACTTTAGTTCACGATGTAATCTTTAAGTGTCTTGCCAATATCCGTATTGTCGATGATTCCGCTAAAAGCATTTTTGCCTGGTCCCTTTGAGAAAATGGGAACCATTGTAGCGGTATGATGTGTCCAGGTAAAATTGGTTGAGTCAACTTTTTGTTCGGCAATTGACCCGCCGTGGATAGCAAAACCGCCGGTTTCATGGTCGGCAGTTACAACAATGAGAGTGTTCGGGTTATTGTTGTAGTAATCAAGCCCGGTGCCAATAGCATCATCAAAGTCTACCATTTCGTTTATAATTTTAGTTGGGAGATTATCATGGCCGCCCCAATCTATTTGAGAGCCTTCAACCAGAAGAATGAAGCCTTTAGGATTTTGGGATAGAATCTTCAATGCTACCCTTGTAAGTTCCGATAAAGCGTAAGGTCTTTTGGTGGCGGTTGGCGGGTTGGCATTCGCCAGGAATACAGCCAGCTTCGGCGTATTTTCATTTTTATACATTTCTTCAGTAGAGTAAACAACTTTCATTTTTTGATTTAATTTTTCAATTAAATCCAAATCATCTTTTCTTTTGCTGCTGTCATGAGTTGCCGGTAGAAAATATGATCTGCCGCCGCCCATAAGAACATCAATATCATTTTCGCTGATTTGCTTGGCAATTTCAGTATGCTTATTCCGGGAGTCCACATGTGAAACTAAAGCCGCCGGTGTTGCATGAGTCACAGTGCAGGTTACAACCAGTCCGATTGACATTCCTTTTTCTTTGGCATATTCAAATAGTGTTTTGAGGGTATCGCGATTTGGAGAGACTGAAATAGCGCCGTTGTAGGACTTATAGCCCGTAGCCATTGCAGTCATCGCGGCTGCGGAGTCTGTGATGAGATTGTCTGAGGAGTGGGTGGTTACAAATCCGGATGTAGGAAATTTGTCGAGATTCAATTCGCCCTTTACGATTCTCCCCGCTGTAACTTGTGAAAGCCCCATGCCGTCTCCGATAAAAAGAATTATGTTTTCAGGTTTAGATGGCTGAGTTGAACAAGATAAAAATAGTGCTAAACTTAGAAATAGAAATCTACTGAAAATTTCCGACAAACCATTTTGTTTGTTTGAGGTGAAATAGTTTCGAAATATTTGGTTTTTAAGATGCATTTTTTCTACTCGCCTTTTCAAAGTTAGGTTGATAATTGCAAGTGTCGCCCCAGTTATACCCGCAGATTAGCCTGAGCAGCTTCTTAGCGCAATGCCGGATATTTTAATTCCATATTAGCATGTTGGATGGTTCCATCATTCGTAGTAAGGAGCTGAATATACCACTTCTGTCGATAATATAAAATATTTAGTTTTAGAGTTCTGCAAAATACCATAATGTTCAAAGTTTGCGGTCATACCTGCGAATGCAGGGATCTCATAAACCACTAATTATTTTCACCATAGAGACTCCTGCATCCGCAGAGGTGACACCTTTTTTCCCATATTTTGCAGAACTCTAATTTAGTTTAGTTAAGGAGGAATCCGTTTGGGGACTATTCATAATTAGGAGACATTTTAAAAACGAATATGATATAAGCTAAAAATAGATCCACCTGAGCTAGGTTATAAGCGACCCAGCATCAGGTGGAATTATTTAGATGTCAAATATATGCAACCCAGATTAATTAGTTTATCTCAGCAATGTCATCTTCTTTACCTGCAGAAAATTACCTGCCCGAAGTTGATAAAGATAAATGCCACTGGAAACGAAATTTCCATTTTGGTCTTTTCCATTCCAGCTAATGCTGTGGATACCGGCTTCATACCGCGTATTCGACAGATTTTGAATCTTCTGCCCGAGCATATTGAAAACCGTTATTTCAACTGAGCTAGCTTTCGGAAGACTAAAATGAATTACTGTTTCCGGGTTGAATGGATTTGGATAATTTTGTTCAAGCATAAACACGGTTGGAATGTTATTCAACTCAGCAACTTTCGATTGGGTTGATTTAGCAAGGGTTTCTGGCGCGCTGCAACCGCTTTGTACTTCATAAACCGGGCCATCGTCTATAGCAGAGTTGTTCGATTTATTTTTGGGCACATGTACTTGGAATAATGCTGTTCCGGTATTTCCGCTTAAGTCCTCTGCTGCCAGATGAATTGTATAAACGCGACCGTTTCCGCGACCATCTCTTTCGGCTCTCAGATCTACAGTTTGGCAATCTACAATAACGATGTCATTTGTTGTATTACCATCACCTCTGCCATTTTCAGGTTCATCACTGGTCACTGAAGTAACGAAAACGTCATCCAGGGAAATGTCTGACGAACCATTGTCATTGACCGAGACTACAAAATCTGAGATATTGAAAGTGTTATACTTATGGTTTGGCGGCCAGAGTTGAGCCGGGTCAGGATTCACAACTATTTCCGGTGGCGTCAAATCCAGAAACAATACGAGACCGTCGTGGTCCGAGGACCGAAGTGGCGTGCTGTTGTCATTGATGAGCGTTGAGGGCACATCAGCGTTACCTCTGGCGTACTCAATCCCGCTTACTTTGGATTGTAATAGCTCGGAAACGAGCATGTGATCAAGCGATTGTGCACTTCCTCGAAAAACGAAAGAATACTGTTCTTCGGTTGGAAGTGAAAGTATTTCATTGCTCAGATCAGGAGCAACCTCGTCGGTCCCGGGTAATTGCGCCTGCGTATTGTCAGCCGGTGTCCCCATAATTTGCCCGAGAACATCTGCATAGCCATCTGTAAACTGGTAAGCATTAAAGTCGCCGGTGACTACAAGATTGATGTTTGGGTTTGCTGTTTGCAGACTATCTACCATCAACGAAACAGATGTTGCCTGAGTTTGGCGTTTCAGTCGAATTCGGGTTGATTGGCTCCCTTCTATTCCGCTTAATGAGCGTTGGTGGAGACCAAGCACACTAATTGGAACCGGTGACCCGCTAACTAGAAACTCACCCACAAGTAATAACGGTGGTCGATCATGTAGGAGAGAATTGTCAAAAGAGAAAATTTCGTTTGCGCCTAATTGTGTAACCGCATTTACTTGAACCGTATTACGGACGAGAAATCCAACATCAATACCGCCGACGTCGTTACCCTCGACCAAATATGGCATATATACGATGCCTGCATCATCGGTTTGAATTTTGTTTGCCAGAGCTTGCAATGCGCTCAAGTTTTCGACCTCCTGCACTGCTATGATGTCTGGGGCTCCCAGAATATCCCGGATTTGCATGGAAAATTTGGTCACCCGATCGGCAAAATCAGACTGTCCTTCAAAAAGTCGAAACATGTTTTGGGTTGCAACTGTGAACTCTCCGGCAATGCGGTCGCGAACCGGACGTGGTTCAGTTGCACCACTAAATGAAAATGTTGTTGGGTGAATTTGATAATCACCAAAACTGAAAGATAAGGGCCCGGTCGCGCTAACTTCAGCACCTGCTGGAACAGATTCGTTAGGAAGCCCAAGCGCATCGGGATTGATCTCAAAAATTTCGGGATTGCCATCCCAAATGGGTAAGCCTGATAGTCCCGGAAAGATAATTCCCGGCTCACGAAAAGCTCTGCTTGACCCGGCAACCACTGCAACGTCGCCAAATTGATCTGTCGCTCCGGTGGCAAAGCCTTCCAGTATCTCGACCAACATACCTTCAAAACGTTCCATCTCATTAGCAGGTTGAGGTTGGTTCGGTGAGGGTGTGTTGCCATCTAGCAGTACTGGCGCTGGCAGTGCTGCACCAGAAAAATCGATGCTGACGGTTGGACTGCTACCGATTTCAGTCAATTCGAAGAACTCCACGATTGTTCCGGTAACATCTACTTGATCGCCAATGGTCACTGCGGGTGCGCCGCCTGTAAAAACAAAAATACCGTCCGAAGTTTCCGAATCACTGTCGCTGCGTACTGTCGGGGTTTGTATAAAAAATCCGTTGGGAGCAACGCCGGTAACGACATTGTCTTCGGTCGTGACAATTAAATTTTCGAATGGAGATACTAAACCAGACCCCTGAATTTCGAAGATTTCAGCAAACGCAGGGGGGGAAGTTGTAGAATAGGTGCCGAGTGGAAATGGACTTGTGGCTGTGGCGTTGGATGTTTCTCCGTCCAAAGCATTGGGTCCGCTGAATGTCCAGTTGGCAAGAATGAACGTAGAGCCATCCGGCCCTGTTCCGGATATTCTACTCGCCCAACCGTCCAGATATTCCCAGGGCTCACCATTGCCATCGACATTGATATCTCCGAAGACGTCTACAACTGCGCCTTCTTTGAATAATTCAATAGCATCATCGCCATTTATGTTGGCAGCGGAACTGGTGTGGTCGGGAGAAAAACCAAAGAAATTATTGAACTGGATTGCTTCTGAAGCTACATAAATGAAGGAGCCCGCAGTTGCACTTCCGGCCGGGAATGTAAACTCTTCACCGTCTGTGCCGCCACCGTTGTTTGCCGAGCCAAAACCATAAACGCTGAGGTCGCTAATATTCTGGATAACATAAAATTCAACCGCCTTTGGAGTGCCGCCTGAGAGTGGCCCATCGACAATACCGGTGATCAGTAAATCAATACCAGCCATTGGGAAGGGAGTCGCGGCGGTCGCATTTGAAGTTTCTCCATCTAAAGCATTGGGTCCGCTAAAAGTCCAGTTAGCCAGAACAAAGGTGGAGCCATCCGGGCCTGTACTGTCTACTCTTTTTGCCCAACCGTCGAGGTATTCCCACGGCTGCCCATTGCCATCAACATTGATGTCACCAAAGACATCAACAACGCCGCCATTTTGGAATAGTTCGATGGCATCATCGCCATTTATGTTTGCTGCGCCACCGGTATAATCCGGTGCAAAACCAAAAAAGTTATCGAACTCCGTAGCTTCAGAGGCTACGTAGATAAAAGATCCAGCTGTTGCGGTTCCGGCTGGAAAAGTAAATTCTTCGCCATCGCTGCCACCACCATTATTGGCTGAACCAAATCCATAAATGCTGAGATTGGTTATGTCATTCAGAACCAGGAATTCAACGGCTTTAGGTAATCCTCCCGGGAGAGGTCCATCGATTACACCGGTAATGAGTAAATCTGTACTTCCTGGCGCCCCAGGCAATGGAAAAGGTGTGGCTGCAGTTGCATTAGTTGTTTCGCCATCTAATGCGTTCGGCCCACTGAAAGTCCAGTTTCCCAGAGCAAATGTTGAACCATCTGGCCCAGTGCCATCTACTCTTTTTGCCCAACCGTCCTGGTATTCCCAGGGTTCGCCATTGCCATCTACATTAATGTCGCCAAATACATCCACGACAACGCCGTCCTGGAATAACTCAATCGCATCATCGCCATTAATGCTGGCTGTGCCACTGGTATAGTCCGGCGCAAAACCAAAGAAATTGCCAAACTGCGTAACTTCTGAAGCTACATAAATATAAGAGCCAGCTACAGCGTTGACCGCCGGAAAAGTAAATTCTTCACCATCACTTCCACCGCCATTGTTTGCCGAACCAAAACCATAGGCACTAAGGTCGGTGATATCATTTACGACAAAGAACTCAATGGCTTTCGGTGTGCCGCCGGAAAGAGGCCCATCGATGACTCCCGAAATAACCAAGTTTGTGATTGTGGGCAAAATAATAGGGAACGGGGTTGCTGCAGATGCATTGGTGATTTCGCCATCCAATGCATTAGGCCCGCTGAATGTCCAGTTTGCCAGAACAAAGGTTGTACCATCGGGTCCGGTTGCGTCTACTCTTTTTGCCCAACCGTCCTGGTATTCCCAAGGCTCACCATTTCCATCAACATTAATGTCGCCAAATACATCAACAACACTGCCGTTTTGGAAGAGCTCAATAGCGTCATCACCATTTATGGCAGCTGCCCCACTTGTATAGTCGGGTGCAAAACCAAAAAAGCTGGTGAATCCCGTGGCTTCGGAAGCGACATAAATGAAAGAACCTGCTGTGGCACTTACCGCTGGAAAAGTGAGTTCTTCTCCGTCGGTGCCACCACCGTTGTTTGCCGAGCCAAAACCGTAAATGCTGAGATCAGCAATATTGTTCACAACAAGCAATTCCACAGCTTTTGGCACGCCGCCCGATAATGGTCCATCTACCACTCCCGAAATAATTAAGTCGGATTGGGCTTTAGCAGACGTTGCTATGCCAAGCACAATAGGCAGGATAAGAGCCATGGTTAAGATTTTTGTTGCTGTGAATTTGAGTCCGAAATCTACATACTTTCGGATTACCATACGAGATTTGAACAAATTTTGCATTACTTCTCCTCCGTAAGTTTAAGAAATGAATTGTGGTTATAGGATTTTATGAGCCTTGAAAGTATAATACCTGCAAAACCACACAAATGGTGGATAATTTGATGTCCTTTTGCATGAACTTAGACAATAAGCCTATGTGGCTTGAGTGAAATATGGCGGATAAAATGCTTGATTGAATTTACTTTTTGCAGTATTTTAAGGCTTCACATTTGTAGAAATAAATACTCAAAAAAGAATTAATCATAAAGTGAAATATTATGAAAGTTGAACAAATATATACAGGCTGTTTGGCACAGGGCGCCTACTATATCCAAAGCGATACTGAAGCGGCAATTATTGACCCTTTGCGGGAAGTATCTCCATACATTGAGCGAGTAAAAAAGGACGGCGTCAAAATAAAATATGTTTTTGAAACCCATTTTCATGCTGACTTTGTGAGCGGGCACGTTACTCTGGCGGAAAAAACCGGTTCTCAGATTATTTATGGACCCAATGCCAATCCCACGTTTGAGGCTCACATTGCCAAAGATGGAGAGGTGTTTAAATTAGGTGATGCTACGATTAAAGTGTTACACACACCCGGACATACAATGGAAAGCACTACCTATTTACTAATTGATGAAGATGGCAAAGAACACGCTATTTTCACAGGTGATACATTGTTTTTGGGCGATGTTGGCAGACCGGATTTAGCCCAAAAGGCTGGAGAAGTCACTCAGGAAGATTTAGCGGCCCTTCTATATGATAGCTTACGTAATAAAATAATGCCGTTGCCTGATGACATTACCGTCTATCCTGCCCACGGTGCCGGCAGTGCTTGTGGGAAAAATATGATGAAAGAAACCATCGATACATTGGGCAATCAAAAGAAATTAAACTATGCGCTCCGGGCGGATATGACAAAAGACGAATTTGTAAAAGAAGTAACTGATGGACTTCTGCCACCACCGATGTATTTTCCACAAAATGTAAGGCTGAATAAAGAAGGGTATGAGAGTATTGATAGGGTTTTAGAAAATGGGTTGAAGCCACTAACTCCAGATGAATTCGAAGCCATTGCCAGTGAAACTGAGGCATTGATGTTGGATGTAAGACAGCCACAGGAATTTGCAACAGGGCATATTCCAAATAGTACTTTCATAGGCCTGGATGGAAGTTTTGCTCCCTGGGTGGGAGGGTTGATTGGAAATGTGCAACAACCTATCGTTTTAATAGCGCCAAAAGGGAGTGAAGAAGAAGCAGTCACTCGTCTTTCAAGAGTAGGGTTTGATAATACAATGGGCTACTTAAAAGGAGGGATAGACGCCTGGAAACAATCCGGAAAAGAAATCGCTACGGTTACGTCTGTTCCGGCCACCGAATTAAGTGCCCAATATGCTCAGAATAAAAACTACATTTTTGATGTCAGAAAAACCACCGAGTATTTATCTGAGCATATCAAAGAGGCGCATACCACACCTTTAAGTGAGTTGAACAATCATCTGGCGACATTCCCAAAAAATAAAACTTTCTATGTTCATTGCGCCAGAGGTTATCGTTCAATGATAGCTTCTTCTATATTAAAATCAAGGGGCATTCATAATTTTATAGACGTGCAAGAAGGCTTTAACGCCATCAAAGAAACCAATATTCCAATAACGAATTGAGAGTCGTGGAACAGCCCATGTTCCTGGTTTATTCGTACCTTAGAGACGATACAGGGTCTGCCAAAGAGGCCCGAACCGACTGGTAGCACACTGTTGAGACCGCGACGATTAATGCGAGTAGCCCGGATAACAGAAACAAATCGAGCCCAAGCTCGACACGATAGGCGAATCCTTGCAGCCAATTTTCCATGACAAACCATGCAGCCGGCCATGCGAGTACGTTGGCCAGAATCACCCATTTTGTAAAGTCGCGGGCTAACTGAACCACAATTCTGCTTGCAGAAGCGCCTAGTACCTTGCGGATTCCGATCTCTTTCGTTCGTTGTTCAGTCACAAAGGAAGCCAGCCCAAAAAGACCCAGACAAGCGATAAAAATTGCCAAAGTAGCGAAGCCGGTGAACGTCTTGCCAAAACGTTGCTCGGCGCTGTACATTTGGTCGAACCGCTCCTCCAGAAAAAAAGTATCCAGCAGCCTGCTCGGCTCAAATTGACGCCAGGTTTCCTCGACAAAATTCATGGTTTCAGGTAATGACTGAGGGTTAACCCGGAGACTGAGGTAAGTGAACCAATCCGGTTTGCTGAACATTACCATTGGACGAATTTCCTCGTGGAGTGAGCGAAAGTGGAAATCTTTGACCACGCCCACGATGGTGCTCTCGACAAAGCCCCATTCACCAGACTCATCCCGCTCACCCGATGTCCGTTTCATTTTCTTGCCAATCGGGTTGTCCCAGGGCAATGCTTGAGCTGCCGTCTCATTGATTAAGATTGAGGCGGTCACATCCGTGCCGAAATCGGTGCTAAAGTCTCGGCCCTGAACGATTTTCATTTGCATGGTTTCAATGAAATACTCATCGATTATAAATGTCCTTGCGTGAAAGCGTTCCTCTCCGTTCTCACCGTTGTAGGGATATGTCATTCCCCAGTCGCCGCCGCCAAGCATGTTCGAAGTTGCTGAAGCTTGCAATATATTTGGACTCCTCATCAATTCTGCTCTGAAAGCGGGGATATTTTCAAGAACTTTACTATCATCAATTCGCATCACCAGGATTTGTTCCTGCTCATAACCCAACTTTGTATCACTGACAAAACCAAGTTGCCGATGGACGACCAGTGTGCCCACAACCAGGGCGATGGAAATCGCAAATTGTAAGACCACCAGCGTTTTGCGCAACCAATTTCCGCCTGCACCACCGTTAGCGCTCGCCTGGTTTCGACCCTTCAAAGTTGCCACAGGTTTAAGGGCGGAGAGTAAAAAGGCCGGATATGCACCGGATAAGAGACCAGCTAAAAGTCCGGTAGAGAGTAGCATTATCAACAAACCGGAATGACTCAACGGACTGACATCCAATATTTTACCGGAGAGTTCCCGAAAGTACGGTAACGCCAGTTCAACAATTCCAATGGCTAACACGACCGCAAGAAAACTTAGAAAAACAGACTCTCCTAAAAATTGTCTGATCAACTCACCCCGCTGCGATCCGACTACTTTCCGAATGCCGATTTCTTTTGCCCGGGTTGCGGATCGGGCGGTTGTCAGATTGACGAAGTTAATGCAAGCGATGGCCAGGATAAAAAGTGCGACGATTGAGAAGAGGGAAACGTTTGTATTATCGCCGTTAGCCTGAAATTCCCGCTGTAAATTTGAGTGCAGGTGAATGTCAGTGAGAGGTTGCAGTGCGATGAGTGTGTCCTCCATTTGGTCTGCGCCGGTGCGAGCCACGACAAACTGGTGTACCTTTTTTTCAAACGCAGCGCGATTGACATTAGGCCTCAGGAGCAAATAGACGTGAAAGTTACCGACATTCCATTCGTTGAGGTCCCATTTCTTGTAGCTTGAAAAGGGCAGCAAAAAATCAAACTGCATGTGTGACTGCTCCGGTACATCTTGCATGACCGCAGTAACGATGCGGCTGCCCTCACCGTCCAGAGTCAGTGTTTGGCCAATCGGATCATCGCTGCCAAAGTATTTCTTTGCAAGGGTTTCTGTCAGAACGATGCCGGTGGGATTATCGAGCGGCGCATTTTGATCACCCTGGAGAATCGTGTAAGTAAAAATCTCGAAAAAAGTTGAGTCCGCATAAAGGCCTTCACTTTCATAAAAACGCTTGTCGCCCAGAGAAACCAGTGGACGTCCGACAAAACGAAACCGCACATAATGTTCCACTTCCGGAAAGGCTGCTTGCAGTTCTGGTCCCCATGGCGCACCAACCCTGCAAATTCCCTGACCTGTATCCTCGGCATCAAGCTGCGCAACCCGCACAATACGGTCTGCATTGTCGTGGAAACGGTCATAGCTGAATTCATCCTGCACCCAGAGCGCAATGAGCATGAAACACGCAATCCCAATGGCGAGTCCGGCCAGGTTTATCGCCGAGTAGGCTTTATACTTCCATAAATTTCGGAGAGATAGTTTGAGTATATTTCTAAACATGGAAATGGTTCCTTCTTTGAGTTTTTGGATTTTATGTTAAGACAGGAGATCTCAAAAAAGGTTGCATGAATGGAGATAGATATTATTACAATTTCTAACTTATTCTCATAAGGTCCAAATTATAACTTCAATTGCGAATGGCACGTTGTTGCAAGTAAAACTTTTTATTTTGTTGAAACCTACTCCTCCAACGCCCGAATCTCAGTGTTGGTCAAACGCAGCCGATAGGAGAGTTCGCGGCTCATACCGAGCAGCATTTTGGAAGCCAGCAGCGGATGGCTCTCCACCAGTTTTTCAAAGTCGGTTACGGTCATGTAAAGAACTTCAGCATTGCTGTCTGCGCGCACGGTGGCTGAACGCGTTTTTTTCTCGAGAATGGCCATATCACCAAAAAAGACGCCTTCGCCAAAAGTAGCCAGTCGGCGGGCACGGCCGTTGCCGGAAATATTGGTGAGCACGCTCACTTCACCGGAAAGCAAAAAGTAAATTTTATCACCGGGGTCGCCTTCGCTGAATACGATTTCATCCTTTTTATATTTTTGCGGATGCATGTGCTCCCGCACTTTTTCGAGTTGCTCCTCTTCCAAATCCTGAAAAACAGAAAGATTTTTAAGAGCGACTTTTTGGTGTTCAATTTTTGTGGCTTCCAGCTCACGCAGGATAACTTTATCTTCCGCCCACTCTTGCGCATGATCAGTGTCGGGAAAGAAGAAGTCCTCGCCGATGGCATGAATCACGCCCACATCTTTCATCAGACGCAGCATACGCTGCTTGTCTTCATGTGCATAGTTATCCAGGTAACTGATGAGGAGGTGATTGCCTTTTTCGTGGATGCGCTCGACAATTTGTTTGAGCAATTGTGCGCCGGTAAGGTCGATGGTATGAACCCGTTTAAAATCGAGTATGACAATGAAACTGTCGAATTCAGCTTCAATTTGAGTTAGCAGTTTATCGCAGGTGCCGAAAAACAGGGAGCCGTTGAGTTCGTAAATTTTGATAACGTTGCCTTTTTCCAGCAGGATTTTCATCTCGGCCTGACTGCGCACTTTCTTCGAATAAACCTTATCACCACTATAGACTTTGCGCACAATGTTCTTGCTAATCTGCTCGCGAATAAACATGAAAGCTGTAATTACCAGGCCTATCATTACCGCGATAATTAAGTCCACTGCAACCGTGATAACGGTCACAATGATGATCACAAACAGGTTGCCTATGGCTGATTTTTTCAACGTCAGGTTAATACTTTCGCTTTCCAGCATTCCAACTGATGTGACCAACAGAATACCTGCCAGCACGGCCATGGGAATCCACTGTACAAGACTTCCCAGATAAACCACAACCAGAAGTACCATTGCACTGTTAAATACTCCTGCAAGTGGTGAACGGCCGCCTGCGTTTACGTTCACCAAAGTAGCCAGAGTTGACCCGGCAACAGGTAGTCCGCCAAAAGCCGCAGATGCGACATTGCCAATGCCCTGACCGAAGAGTTCTTTGGTGCTGTTGTGCTTGGCTTTGGTGACCATGTCCGTGACAACTGAAGTAAGCAGTGTATCTATTGAGGCCAGAATGCTCAATGTAATTGCCGGAACCACCAGCATACCTATTTTTGAAATGGGCACATAAGCCATGTTGCTCATAAAACTGCCGATTTGTTTTGGCGTTGGGAAAGCGCTGGGGATCGCGCCAATGAGCAACGGATTGCCTTCGATTTTGAGCAGTTCACCGTTGAACAAACTACCTATAACGAAGTAAGTAGCAACTCCGCACAGCAGACCTACAAGCGAGCCCGGTATGGCTTTGGTTATTTTTTGAGATGAAACCATGGCGAGGATGGTGACCGCGCCGACGATGAGAGTTTCAAACCTCAGGCCTGCGCCGCCGGTAAAGAGTTCCATTAAGGCCGTTTCTTTAGGCAAACCAAGCAGTGGTTTTAACTGACCGATAAAAATGATAATAGCAATGCCGTTCATGAATCCGGCAATAACGGGGTAGGGGATAAACTTGATGAGCTTGCCGCCGCCGACAGCGCCCATAATCAGTTGCAGCATACCGGCCATAAAAATGGTCATGGAAACCAGCAGTAGAATAATGGTGACTTTGTTGTCGCCAAGCGCCATAATTTCAGGATCTTTTAATAACGTTGCGATAATTGAGGTTACCATAACGGACATCGGTGCAGTGGGAACAGCGATTTGCCCCGGAGTGCCGCCGAACAGGCTGGTTAAAAGTCCGGCTACGATAACACCGTAAAGACCTGTGAGTGCGCCTTGCGCAATATATTGTTCGCCTAACGGTGCAAAAGATACAACGCCAAATGCGATGGCCATGGGCAAAGCGATAACCGACGTGGTAATGCCGCCCATTATATCGCCTTTGATATTCGAGAATATTTTCAAGAAAGGTTCTCCCTGATAAAGAATTTGTGTTCTGGTTTAACTTCTTTTAATATAAGGACTTTAGATTGGAGTTGCGGAACTTTTGAATTTATAATTGAAAATTGAGAATGTATAATTGAGAGTTGTTATTTTACCTTTACTTTTTTTGCTGATTTAACAATTGAAACCAACAGTTTTATTCATTCTTCAATATCATTTTTAAGCGACAGAAATTGAGTTTCAGGCGAAAATTTGTCTTAATCTTCAATTATACTTTTTAACTCTGCAACAGCGGTGTTGAACTCAAAGATATTCTGAAAGTTTTCAATCTGCATGGCGCTGTATGCCTGATATGCATCCGTAAGGTTTTTGACATCACCCACGCCTATATCAAAGGTCATGGATGCAGAGTTAAGCCAGCCTCTGCTAGCCCGCAGCGCCCGGCGTCCGGCTCTGAGTTTGTTCTTAACTTTTTCAATTTTGGCATGAATACCCTCGACTTTTGTACCGACTTTGCGTTCAATGTTTTCGACTTTGCTTTCTGCTAATTCCGCATTTGCCAGCGCGATTTTAATATTATCTTTAATAGTCAAAAAATTGAGCTTCTGCCGAAAACCAATACCCAGTTTAACACGCAGAAAGTTGGTGTTATTGGTGACAAAAGGGTTTCCCGGTTTAAACCTCCCGGCAGCGAAATTCTGGGTGACAGTGCCACCAAAATAAAATTGTGGATAATATTGGCTGCGTTCAGCCATTAAAATCATATTTCGTTTATTGACCCTTTCCCTGGCTTTGATTACCTCGGGGTTATGCTTCATTGCCAAATGGAGATATTCGGATATATCGGCCAATTCAAAATCGACGGCCTCCAAAAATTCTGTTTCAATTTGAAAAGAGTCACTTGCACTTAGGCCCAGAGCCATTGCCAGGGTAGAACGGGCAATGCTAAGTTTTGTTTCTGCTTCCCGGCTGCGTTTGTTAAGTTCATACTTGGACATTTCCAATTTGAAAAGATCTGTTTGGCTTGCTTCGCCGGTACCTGCTTCCAACTGCTCCTTTAACTTTTTCTCGATTTTGGCAACTTTTTCCTGAGCATCCAGAATAACATGTTCGGATTCTTTGCCAAAGACAAGCCCCCAGTACAACTGCTCCACCTGAAACCGGAGTTCATTTTTTTGCTTAAGGTAATCAGCTTCTTCGGCATTAATATCGTGCTGCGCCGCTTCAGTAAGATGGGCATAGCGGTTGAATGAATAAAGCGGCTGCGAAAATTTTACATCAGTCTGAGTCAGGTAGCTTAGGTTTCTTATTTCATCAGGATCATCGGGTGATATGAGGTAACCATAGGGGTTGGTTCTGCCTCTCTTTTCTGTTGAAAACCCCCAAATATTTCGCAGTTCAAACCGTGGTAATAATTTAGCATGAGCCTTTTTAAAATATTTTGCCTGTGCCAATTCTACATCTTTTTGGGCATCATCCAAAAGAACATTTTTTTTGAGTGTGGTTTCGATACATTCATCAAGGCTGAATATTTTGGTTGAACCGGCTTGACTATTCGCCACACCACAATTTAAACAGACAAAAATAAACAGGAGGGGAGCGAATACCTTTTTTGTGAAAAGCATTTTTTTCATGCAATGATATAAAACAATTTGTCTGACATTTTCAATATATATTTTGGGCTGGCTATTAAATAAAAGAATTTTAGACAATTGGTCTTGCTTTTCATTACATGTTTGTATATTTTTCAATCTGAAAAAAGTTTGTATTTCAATGCGTTTTAAGTTTAGAGGTATTTAGAGTGAAAATTTTACTGACCTCACTATCGTGGCTTGTGTTGTTGTTGCAGTGTATGAGCTTTTGGTTTTATCTTTACTACTTTAAAAGTAAAACCCAGAGTCTGGCTTCTATGATTCGGAAATGGCTGGTTAGCGCGCTTTTGGTGCATACGACATATCTCGCTCTTTTCACCTATCGAACAGGCCACTTGCCAGTCGGTGACACGTTTCAGGTGTTAACCACTAGTGCCTGGTTTTTTGCACTCGTTTATCTTGTGTTGGAAATCAGTCTGAAAGAGAGAACCATGGGTGTGTTTTTTCTGCCTGTTGTCATTCCGTTGCAGGCAATTTCCACCTTTTTTATCGATACGGAAAAACCATTAGCCCCCATCCTGACCGAATTAACTTTTGAGGTACATGTGGCAATGATGATTTCTGCTTACGCAGCATTTATTATTTCTTTTATCGCCAGTGTGATGTACCTTTTATTGGCGCGTGAAATGCAGAGAAAGAAGCTGGGAATCTTTTTCGAGCGCTTACCCTCGCTGGATTTTTTCGATCGGTTGAGCAATCAGGCTGTGAATATTGGCCTGCCTCTGGTGAGTTTAGGTATTGTGCTCGGTGGTATTATGGGTGCGAATGTCTGGGAGGGTCAGTGGGCTTTTGATCCAAAGTTATTTGCCGTGTTTATCTCCTGGGCAATTTATGTTGTCCATCTGGTTACCCGAAAAGTCATGGGTTGGCAAGGTCGTCAGGCGGCAATTATTTCAGTTGTCGGGTTCAATTGGCTTTTGTTTTCTTTTATCATTGTTTCAACGTTTTTTTCAAAAGTACATAATTTTCAATAAAATCTAATGTCTGTTTTTTTATTAACCATTCATAATTTAAGTAAGTTTTCCCCAAAAGCCGGGATGCAGGGAAAACTGTTTTCTCCAAAAAGAGTTAGTGAACTGTTGGAGCGAACAGATGTTACGGAATTTTATATTGCCCCTAATGGCAAGTCTATAGATTTTTTTGCCTGCACATTAACTCCGGAAAAAACAGCTGAGGAGTTTTTAAAAATTTATTCTGAAATTTCTTCAATTGCATACTCGGAATTAGAAGCTGAGTCTGAGCATAGAAATGAAACAGAAGCCATCAGCTACTTTTTAAAAAAGATGATTGGGCTGCAGGAATCCGAAATTGCCGTGAAGGATTTGCAGGAATTTCGAGAAAATTACGCTTATGCGCGGGAACAAAAATGGGTTGGGCCTCAATTAAATAAACTGTACCAGCGCGGTGTTTGGTTAGCTGAAAAAGTCCGGATCGATTTGAACCTAAACAAAAATGCAGTGACCCGGGAATCTGTTTTTCTTGACCTGGCCAAAAAGATATTTGGTGACTTGAAAAAACATACCGCGCTGGTTGTTTCGAATAATGCAGATTGTGAAAAATATATCCGAAAATTGAAAGAGCGGGGTGTTGGAGAAATTCATTTTCTAAGTTCGTTGAAAGCAGCTAAAGGCATTTCGGCCAGGTATTCCGCTCAAAAAATAGAGCAAGACGGGTTGCTTGATTCCTTGTCAAAAGCGGATATTTTATTGGTTTTTGATACGCCTCTAAATGGGTTCTTTCACGAAACGGGCTTATGGGATGTTCTGCAAAAGCGCCGTAACGCGCCTTTACTTTGGCTTGAGTTGTTGGAATCCGGAGAGCATAAAAAAAGCGCCATAGATTTTTCAAAATTTCATAATGTTTATAACTATTCACGTGAAGATCTGGAAAGCATTGTTTTAGAGAATTTAAAGGAACACAAAAAGATAAAGGGTGTAGTCGATAGTCTCATCGCTCAGGAGGTTGAGAGTTTCTATGAGTGGGTACACTCAAAGGAGCAGTACCGTTTCGGGGATATTATTGGCAAAAGCGAACCGATGCAAAAAATTATGGAAATGGTTGCTCGGATTGCTCAAACAGACATTTCCATCCTGATAGATGGCGAAAGTGGCACGGGCAAAGAGTTAATTGCAAAATCGATTCATCAACACAGTTTGCGAGTGCAAGAGTCGTTTATCGTGGTAAATTGTGGTGCTATTCCCGAAACCTTGCTGGAAAGTGAGTTGTTCGGGCATGTCAAGGGCGCCTTTACCGGTGCCGCACAAAATAAAAAAGGATTGTTTGAAGCGGCTAATAAGGGCACAATTTTTTTGGATGAAATCGGGGAAATGTCATTGGCCATGCAGGTGAAGTTGCTGCGTTTTCTGCAAGAAGGTGAAGTGAAACCTGTTGGCAGCAATGAAACCCTCGACTTGGATGTTCGGGTGATTACTGCTACAAATCGTAATTTGGGGGAAATGGTCGAAGAGGATAGCTTTCGTCGGGATCTGTTTTACCGCCTGAATGTGATTCAAATAACCATTCCGCCACTTCGAAGCCGCCAGGATGATATTTTACCTTTGGTAGAATTCTTTCAAAAAAAATATTCAGATTTGAACCACAAAACAGTGCATGGGTTGGACGAAAAGGCGAAGGAGCTAATGATGAAGTATTCCTGGCCTGGCAATATAAGAGAACTTGAAAATGCAGTCGAGCGCGCCATAGCGCTCACTCCCGGAACGGTGATCGGCCCGGAGGATTTACCGCCTTCTCTAACTAATTTGCAGCCAATCAATAGTTTCCCGGGACAGGCTTTGAATATGACGCTCAAAGACTTGGAGAAGCACCACATTGCAGCGCTTTTGACTGAACATGATTGGAACTATGACTTGGTAACCAAAATTCTTGGCATCGGTAGAACCACATTGTGGCGAAAAATGAAAGAATATGAAATTGCCAATTAGATGAATAATGGGTTTAAAAAAGTTGCCACGGTGGGTGATTTTGAGAAACGCTCGTATAAAATCACTCATCACGCACAAAAAGAAATAGCTATCTTTAAAGTTGGTGCCGATTTTTATGCGATTGAAAACCAATGCCCGCATCGAAAGGCGCCGCTCATTGCAGGAACAA
>JAJDAE010000199.1 GCA_029262035.1 Candidatus Zhuqueibacterota bacterium | reverse complement strand
TTTATTATTATCTCTGCGTACAAAAGACGTTATTTCGATATTAGTACTTTGTTAAAAAAAGTACGTGATTCGAATTCATTAAATTTAAAGTAAAGAAACTTAGATAATTGATGTTTTGGGAGGTCGAAAAATTCTATTTTTAACTAAAAGAGGTTTGAGTGTTTTGGGTGACCTAAACTGTTTATTTCGAATGAATTGAGGAAATACAAGTTCAAGCGGATGAGTTTGCAAAACATTTTTAAATACATTGGTTGTAAATACTTGTATTGATCCGGCACAATTTAAAAGTTTCTGTCCGTTTTTGGGCATATTTGAGTCATTAAGATGGTTCACTTTACTCGATTCAGAAAATACCATACATAAGTTTTCCGGGTTGCTCTTATCACAACAACAAATTGCATCTGAACACCCACAATTGTTATTATTTTTCAAATGCTCCGCGATTAAGTTATTAAGCAGTGGTGATAAGTTGGAGTACTCGAGGCCGAGTACTGCTAATAGGAAACAAAGGAAAGTGATTTTAAAAATCTGCATAATGAAAGGAAAGATAAATATTTATTAACACTTAGTCAATATATTGTAATGACTAACACAAAATAAATAAAGAAAAAAATAGGATGGCACTGTTTTTGATATTTGATTGGGTAGTAGTTTGTTTTAACTGGTCTGACATTTTTATAGCCATTCATTTAGTTATTGCATTTTTATAACGATAATTGTAGTTAGGCAAATCTATTGTTTTAATATGAAGTATTGCCAAGATGTAAAAGGCTTTGATTTGTTTTTTAGGAGGTATGGAAAAACCATTTAAGTGACAAGTAAGAAAGTTAAGTGAAAGACATCTTCAGAAACTTCAACATAAGTCAATATTTTTTTGTATGATAACACAGATTATTTTTAAAAGTTTCTGCATTTTTGTTTAGAGGAAGTAATTACTACTAATAAACATTGGATTAACAAGTATGATGATATATATAAAATTTATCTTATTCATTTTAGTGGGTTTAATAGGTACAGCTAAGGCGCAGGACAATCAAGACTACATGCTTGGTGACGAGCAACAATTAGAAATGATTGTACATATTTTCGGTGAAGTTAAGAAACCGGGAGAACATCGGGTTACTGATAAGACCAATGTTCTTGAATTGATATCTAAAGCAGGAGGTCCTACAGAGTTTTCAAGTTTGGGCAACGTACGTTTGACTCGTGTAAATAGTTATTCTTCGAAAATGAAAAGTGGCAATGGTTCTTTTAGTAAAAGGGTGAATGAGCTTGATTTAAATAGTTATTTGAAAGGTAAGAAGAATATGTCAATTCCGGTTTTATTGCCGGGTGATATTGTTTTTGTACCAAGAAATAATTGGCACAGATGGCGAAATATAGTAGGTATGGCACGCGATATTTCAGTAGTTGCTAGTGTTTATTGGCTCTATATTCGAGCGAGAAATTCAAACTAAATTTAATATAAAAAAATACATTTATGGAAATTAATGATACACGGCAGGCAATTATCCTTTTTAAGGATATTTTTATTCAAAGAAAAATACTCCTGATTATTTGTCTACTGTCTACTTTGATCCCGGTTCTTATTTATAATGAACTGGCCGAGCCCCAATATCAGGCAAGAGTATCAATGATATTCGAAGACAAAAGTAGTTTGGAAATTGGTGATACTTATAATCCTTTGCGAACCTGGCAACGGGAAACTTTTATTAAAAATAGAATTGAAGAAATTCGAAGTCATTCACTTGCATTTGAGGTCGCAGAGAATTTGCCAGACGACTTGATTAAGTTATTCCAGTTTCCTGAGGACACAATGCCTGGGTTTGACAAAGTTGAGTATATTTCCTGGGTTGTACAACAAAATTTGCTTGTTGAACCTGTTAATCAAACAGATGTAATAAACATTTTTATTGAAACGCACAATCCTTTCCTAAGTCAACAGCTTGCCAATGTAACAGCTTCTGTTTTGAGCAAACGCAACTCAAGCTTAAAACAACAGGAGGTAGGCGGTGTACGTGAGTTCATAGAGAGCCAGGTCGTTTTATTTCAAAAAAAGTTAGATCTATCGGAACTTGAATTGAAGCGGTTTAAAGAGAAGAATAGAATTACTTCTCTTGAAAGACAATCATCAGAATTGCTGACAAGAGTTACTGCTGCTGAAGTTTTGTTTAACCAAAAAAAGTCTGAGAGGAAATCAACTCAAAAAAGACTTTCTTTTATTAGAAAGCAGTTGTCGCAAAATAAGAAAATGTTGGTTCCTACAATAACAGACGTGACTAGCTCATCGTTGACCCGATTGAAAGAAAAGTTGGTTGAACTCAATGTACAATACACGCAACTACTGGTTCAAAATTATAGGGACGACCATCCTAAATTATTAGAACTGAAAAGACAAATTGATGAAACAAAAATTACTTTGGTTCAAGAATCATTACAATTATCCCGGGACGGAAATGTTGTAGATCCCTTATCACAGATTCAGAAACATGCAACTCAAGCCGTAACGCTTGAAATAGAACTTGAGGCATTAAAAGCACAAGAAAAAGCACTTGGGGCAGTTTTGAGTGATTATGAGCAAAAACTCGATTATTTGCCATCAAGGGAGCTTGAGCTTGCGAGTTTAATCAGGGCAAAGGATGTTAATGAAAAACTGTTTCTTATGTTGATGGAAAAGCGTGAGGAAACCAAAATAAATGAGGCTGACAAGAGTGAGAACGTTAGGGTTATAGATTACGCATCGTTTCCTGGAAGTCCAATAAAGCCCAGGAAAACGCTGAACTTGATTTTAGGTTTTATGCTCGGTTCTTGTCTTGGTCTTGGTTTGGGTTTCTTTAAGGAGTACATGAATAAAAATATTCGCTCAACTGAACAAATTGAAAAAATTACCGGTTGGCAAATATTGGGGATGATACCGTCTTTTGAACAAGTTTACAAATTAAAGTTAGATAAAAATAAAAAAACCAAAGTTGAATCTGTAGGCAATGGTGTAGAGAGTCCATATATAGTAGGTAAGGAAAACCCTCTTATTGCAGAGTCATTTCGGATTCTTAGAACAAATATTGAATTTTTAAAAAGTAAGCAGAACTTTAAATCTCTGTTGCTAACCAGTATTAGCGCCGGAGAGGGAAAGTCAACTGTCTCTGCAAAATTAGCTAAGTACATGACAAGGTTGGGGTTAAAGGTTCTCATTATTGATGGTGATTTGAGAAGACCTAATGTGCACAAACAATTCAAAATTGACAAGGAACCGGGACTTACCGATGTTTTGCTGAATCACCATACAACTGTAAAGAATCTTATTTCAAATGATTTTGAAATGAAATTTCAGGAAGAGACAAAGGAGTCTACTTTACTTGGCGCATTTCAAGCACTTAAAACGCACACTAAAGATACGATGCTTCTAGAAAATAATTATAAAGAGTTTGAGATTTCCAAATACTCAACAAACGGGAGTTCTTTACCGGAAAAATTTCAATTCAGAAATTTGATCAATACCTCCTTAATAGAAAGTTTGCAAAGTTCAGAAAACCCTAATTTGAAAATTTTAACTAGCGGTAAACTGATTGAACATCCAAGTGAACTTCTTTCAACATATTCCATGAAATTAATCATAGATGAAGTTAAATCCAAGTATGATTTGGTTATAATAGATTGCCCCCCACTTATGCTCGTGCCGGATACAATGATAATGTCTTCCATGGTTGATGGTGTTGCAGTCGTTGTTGAATACGACCGAAATGATGAAAAAATGCTCATTGATGTTAAAAAGTTTTTATCAAAAATTGATATTCAACCGATTGGAGTTGTCCTTAATAAAGTAGATCCGAAAGAAATTTATAAAAAGAACAATTACTATTACTATTACTAGCAGAATTGCAAGAATAAGGCATAAAGCTTTTGCTCTCACACAACAGGGAAATTTTATAAGATGCAACATTTGAAGAGAAAGCTTCTTTTTGAAATTTACAGGCTTATAGATAGCTTTGTAATGGTCGTTTCACTATCTATATCAATAGTTTTTTTCTCTATTGACTCTCAGTTAGATCTTAGAAGTCCCCTGGAGTTTTTTACTTTACATGTAAATATGATAAATTTTGTGCTGCTTGGTTTGTTTATTGTCATTTGGCCAGTCAACTTTACCTTATTTGGACTTTATCAGTCACAGAGATATATTAGAGATAGAGATGAGTTTATTAATATAATCAAGGCCGTAAGCTTAAGTACTGTACTTTTAGCTATCTTTAGTACAATTTTTGAAAGGCAAGATATTGTAGTTTCCACTTTGGTGGCTTTTTGTTGTATTTGCTCACTATTAACTTTTTTAACTCGACTATTAATCAAAAGAGTTCTCTTTCAAGTTAGAAAGCATGGGCGGAATCTCCGCAATGTGGTGATAGTTGGTAATCGACACAGAGGCATTGAGCTAGCGGAGGAACTGATTAAACGTAAAGAGTTTGGTTTCAATATTCTTGGGTTTGCGGATGACGAAGAAAGTATGGCTCGTAAAGATTCCCAATATCCATATCTGTGTAATATCAATAAGCTTCGGGAGTATCTTGGAAAGCATGTTGTGGATGGAATATTTATAACTTTACCGATGAAATCTTATTACAATAAAATTTCTGATATTTTAGAGGTATGCCAAGAATGCGGGATTCCTGTTCACCTGCCTATAAATTTTTTCAACGATCACAAAATGAAAGTCAAATCAGTTGATAACGGGCTGCTGGATACCTCGTTTATTTTGCATTACAACGGAAAAATGGAACAGTCGATGTATATTTATTTAAAGCGTACAATCGATGTTTTAATTTCTTTTATTTTATTGGGCGTATTATCACCTTTTTTCTTAATAATTTCTATATTAATAAAATTTACCTCAGAGGGATCTATTTTCTTTATACAAGAAAGAATTGGCTACAATAAAAGAAAATTTAAATTACTTAAATTTAGAACGATGGTTGAAAATGCCGAATCACTGCAAGAAGAAGTGGAACATTTGAACCAAGCCGATGGCGCCGTATTTAAAATTGAAAATGATCCTCGGGTCACACGTATTGGAAAGTTCTTAAGAAAATCAAGTATGGATGAATTGCCGCAACTTATAAATGTTTTTGCGGGAGATATGAGTCTTGTTGGTCCACGACCTTTACCCAAGCGAGATGTAAATATGTTTGATAAGGAATGGCAAAAGAGACGATTCAGCGTTCGTCCTGGTATTACCGGGCTTTGGCAAATAAATGGTAGAAGCCAAACCAAATTTGATAGATTAATTAAGTTTGATTTAGAGTATATTGACAATTGGTCCCCTTGGTTAGATGTAGTTATTCTTTGCAAAACGGTTCCAGTTGTGTTGAGCAAAAGAGGAGCAATGTAATTGCTGTCAGTTTTATATTCTCCCATTTTTGATATTCTACAATTGCTGCGTGCTCTTACTTGCCCCTTGAACAATAATGGCTAACTAAAAATGTCTCATGAGATAGCCTCGAAGTTTTGGGTAAATAAGTATATTTATCTCTTCCCCTTAATTGGAATTCTTGCTTACAAATTATTATTTAGCCAAGTTTTTGCAAGTGATTCTGAATCTTCAGGGGGAAATGTATTTAATCAACTAATTATTGGCAGTTTGATAGGTCTTGCTTTATTTTCTCTTTTTCAGAATAAAGAAAATGTCTTTGATGCTATCAAGGCTAATCTGGTGATGATTTTATTTCTACTTTATGCACTATTTTCTTGTTTTTGGTCTATGTCACCAAGTATTTCTTTTAAGCGGTGGTTTCAGTTTTTTGGTTTTTTCGTGATCGGGTTGTCTGCCGTATGTGGTTCAAAAGATATAACTCCTCAATTGAAGGTATTTTTAGCCATTACAGCCCTCAGTCAAATTTTTTCTCTTTTGTTCGTAATTTTGTTTCCGTCGACCATGACAATAGGTTTTGGTGGGTGGAAAGGCTTATTTTTACATAAAAATCAGCTTGGTAGCGTATGCGTAATTAGTTTAGCCTTTTGGATTGCAGCTTCTAATAAGAGCTTTCCCAAAATAATAAGAACTTCAATGCCGTTAGTAATTTTGATAATTTTAATTCTTGTGGTTGGTAGTAGGAGCACAACAGCGGTAGTAATTTGCTTTTCTATCTTCTCGATTTTTTGTTTTCTGAAATTTCCGATACCAATGCCCATTAAAGCCTTCTTCTTACCAATACCAATTATTTTAATACTTTTGTTTCTTGTAAACTATACCAGTCGTTCTCCTGTTGATTTTGTATTTGCCGAGATACTGAATAAGGGTACAGATTTCTCTGGCAGAACCGATCTGTGGCAAGCCATTATTACTTCAGCAAATGAAAATCCAATTTTGGGTGTAGGATATGATGCCTTTTGGGGGACATACCGTAGTGCCGGAGTGCTCATTAAACATGATATAAGCTGGATTAATTTAAATCAGTCTCACAATGGCTATCTCGATGTTTTTAACGAGCTTGGAATAGTTGGTCTTGTCCTATTTTGTACTCTATTATTATCTACTATAACTAAATTGGTACGATTGCTCAATAAGAACATTCATTTGTATATATCATTTTTACTAATTTTGATGAGTATTGTAATTAACAATTTTACAGAGTCTAGTTTTTGTAGGCAATCTAATTTAAACTGGATTATTTTCGTTGTTATTACTGTGATAGTCGCACATGAAAGCCATAAAAAGGAGAATGGATGCTCAGTAAAATAGCCTTTGTTACCGTTTCATATCGTGCCGATTTAGATAGATTCGTATGTTTGCGCGAAAGTATAAAGAAGCATATCACCTTTCCCTACCACCATTATGTAGTTGTGGATGATTGGGATAAGGATTTATTTTTAGATAAATTCAAATCGGATAAAGAGCTGTCGGTTTTATCTATTAAAGATGTGTTGCCAAAATCACGTCATGGATTCAAAAACTCTATCTATTTATGGGTACATAACCAGCTTGCGGAGTATGACAACAGCAATGTCAAAAAGTTTAAAAACTATATTGATTTTGCTTTGGGGATCCCGCGTGGATGGATATTACAGCAATATATTAAGTTGTCGACAAATCATTTTGTCAATGAACAGGATATTGTTATAATGGATTCCGATATCGTTTTTGTGAAAGAGATGCCTCGGGAAAAACTATATTTGGAAGGTAGATTTAGATTAAGTCGCGTCACAGGGTATAAGCCTTTTCTTCATAAAAATCGCCTGATCGTTTCACAGCAAATTTTAAAAACAGATAAAATAATAAATAGTAACTTTAATTACGTTGGAAATTTAATTACATTTAAAAAGGATGTTTTAGATCAGCTACATAAATATATTGAAAAAATACATAAACAATCTTTTGAAGATGTTATCTTGAAAAATTATAAACATTTATCTGAATATTATATTTATGGTTTGTTTCATGATTTTATTCTGGAGGAAAAGGTGCAAACTCCTACGGATAAAAAACTGGTTTATGAAATTTGGGAGCAGGCCGCGTACCATGATTTCATCCAAAAAAAGAATTTTGACTTAAGTGAACAATATGCAGTTTTGGTGCAATCTAATTTACATGTTCATCCTTCTGAATATTTGAACTTAATTAAAAAAATTGAATTATCTGAAACTCCGGCTGTTTGATTATGGGAAGAATAGTAATAATAACTCCTGCCAGAGACGAAGAAAAATATATACATTTCACCTTGAATTCAATAGTAAATCAAACAATTCAACCGGTTGAGTGGTTAATTCTTGATGACGGTTCAAATGATCGGACAAAAGAAATAGCTGAAAAATATGCTAATGAATACAGTTGGATAAGGGTGTTAAGTCTGCCTGATAGAGGTGAAAGAGTTTTGGGAAGTGGTGTTGTTCACACTTTTAATTATGGTCTCGAAAATTTGCAAACCACTGATTATGATTTTATTTGTAAATTGGATGCCGATTTAACGTTGCCTGAGAACTACTTTGAATTTCTTCTCGCTGAGTTCACTGCTGATACCAAGCTTGGAATTGCCAGCGGCTGCACATACATTGAGAACGGTGAGGAGTTGACTTGGGAAAGAACGTATGAAAAACATACCCGAGGTATGATGAAAGTATACCGTCGTATATGTTTTCAAGAAATTGGAGGTTTGATACCAAATTTAGGTTGGGATGTTGTAGATGATTACATGGCACATCTCAAGGGTTGGGATACTCAAAATCACAAAGAACTCAAGGTTATTCATCATCGACCAATGGGCTCATCAGGCAAAGGTATAATCGCGGGGAAAATTCGTTGGGGTAAAATTCATTACTTGTTAAATTATCACCCATTGTTTTCCCTCGGAAGCTGTTTTTATCGAATGCTTGAAAAACCCTACATCTTAAGCGGGATTTTAATGATTTACGGCTATTTGAGTTGTTTTTTTAACGATACTCGGAGAATAGCGCCAGATGAAGTAGGTGAATATATTCGTTCAACTCAGATTATGCGACTCAAGAAAGTAGTGGGTTTATGAGGATTAATATTTTAGATGTGCCAATCGATAAGATTGGGATGGAACAAACAATCGATAAAATAGAAGAATTTATCTTGAATGGTGAGCCGCACTTAGTAGTAACACCCAATGTAGATCACGTCTTGCTCACACGACGAGACCCTGACTTTAAGAAAATTTATGATGAAGCCAATTTGTCTGTTGTGGACGGGGTACCGCTTTTGTGGGCTGCATCTTTTTTAAATCAACCCTTGGTTGAAAGAGTTAACGGTACAGATCTTTTTGTTAACTTATGTGAGTTGGCAGCAAACAAAAATTATAAAGTTTTTTTTCTCGGCAGTGCTCCAGGTGTTGCAGATAGAGCTAGTGAAAATTTGCAGAAGAAATTTAATGGATTAAATGTGGTTGGAACATGTTCTCCGCCACTTGGATTTGAGCATGATGATGAAGAAAATAAAAAAGTAGTTAATGTGATAAAAGAAGCCAAACCAGATATTTTATTTGTGGCACTTGGAGCACCGAAGCAAGAAAAATGGGCCCATAAGTACAAGTCTGAGTTGAAAGCCTCTGTAATTGTTGGAATTGGCGCTTCTCTTGAATATTTGGCCGGTCACACTAAGCGTGCACCGAAATGGATGCAGAAAGCTGGACTAGAGTGGTTTTTTCGCGTAGCAAGCGCCCCACTTAGATATGGACGTAGATATTTGGGGGACTTGTCTTTCTTTCCCCTTATATTAATGGTTAAAATTCGCAAAACCTTACAAATGTAAATGCATATTTTCATTTAATGAGAATCTAAGTTCTTTTCACGGTTATATATGGAGGTGTAATAGTGAAGAAATATTGTTCGAGTGCAATCAATAATATTTCAATCAAGCTGAGAAGCGCAAGATTTAAATTATTAATCCAGATTTTAGATTCAAAGTTTAGTATGGTCTTTTCAAATTCTGTTATTGAGCATGCTGGAGCTGAATTGAATACTGAAAAACAAATATTGGCTCACTCTCAAGAGGCTTGTTAGTGAGTTCTAATAATTTGGGTTATTTATCTCAAAAAAAAATTCTTTTAGCCAGCTTGCAGAATTGGCAACATCCTTTACTAAGTAAGCACTACATTACACTGGAATTAGCAAAGCAAGACAATCAACTGGTATTTTTTTGTTTTGAAAGATTTTTTAAGGAGCAAGCGAATAATAGATATTTGCGAGAAATAAATTTTAATACGATTACGGATGATAATATAAAACCAGTAACGGTCAGGGTGCCTCCCGGTTTTATGAAAAATGGATTTTTAAGATTCATGACCAAAATGTTTACAAAAGCTCAATGTGGTATAAGATATTCTCCTGACATTGTTATACTGTTCGACCCGCAATTCTTTTTGATAAATGATCTTTATGATAATGCATTCAAAATATATTATTGTGTTGATCATGTCGCTTCAAACAGGGTTTTAAAAGAAGCTGAAACAAAAATGTTGTCCAAGGTTGATTGCGTTGTTACCGCATCTGTTAAATTATATAACGATTATAAAGAAAAGCATAATAGAGTGTATCTCGTTCCCCATGGAGTGAACCTGCTCAGAGAATATGAAGATCTGGAACTCAAAGAAAAAGTTGAGGGTTGGTTCAAAAAGTGTAAAGCTCAAAAGGTTCTAGGGTATATTGGTAATATAAGCTATGAGTTAGATTTTGAGCTAATTGAATTTATTGCAAAGAGAAATGAGGATTGTATAATAGTTTTAATTGGACCAGTCTCACCAGAGGTTTCGCAAACCATAGCGAGCCTTCCTGATAATGTGAAATTTATGGATGCAGTTCCAACAATTGGTGTTAAATATTGCCTGCAATATTTTGATGTGGGATTAGTTCCTTACGTTAAGAACACGTTTAATACACATCGAAATCCAATTAAAATATTACAATATCTTTCAGCCGGGATTCCTGTTGTTTCTACAGAAATCGGTTTGGACTACGGAAATGAGGATTTTGTTATACAAGCAAACGATCATTCAGATTTTGATAGGAAGCTAAAATCAGTCAATAACAAAAAGTCCGAAGAGATGACCCGGGAAAGAAAGAACTATGGTCAAACAAACTCTTGGAGTGAGCGGGTTAAGTTATTAGAAAAAATTTTAGTCAAATATTAAGTGTTGAAGCTATATATGACGATTAAAAGAGAGCATGATTAATGCAGCCATTTGTTTCAGTTATTATTCCGTTTAAGTATCAGCCACATCAGTTATCTATGTGCCTGGAAGCCCTACAAAAACAAACCTATCCTTCAAAACGGTTTGAAATTATTGTAGTTGATAATGATTCAAATGTTATGATTGATGAATATCTACCTACCGGCTTTAAAAACTTAATTATTGAGAGTGAGAAAAGAAAAGGACCTTCTGCAGCTAGAAATAAGGGTCTTCAAATTGCTCGGGGCGAAATAATTGCTTTTACGGATTCAGATTGTGTACCTGCTGAGCTGTGGTTGGAAAATGGGGTTAAAGCGCTTACGAATAGCGAAAACTGCGGTTTAATAGGGGGAAAAGTCGTTCTTACATTTAAAGACCCGATAAAGCCAACAGCAGTTGAACTTTATGAATCGGTCACGGCTTTTAATCAAAAAAAATATATTAGAGAAATGAATTTTGGGGTCACGGCGAATTTACTTACTTTTAGGAAAATAGTAACAGAAGTCGGGGATTTTGATGTACAAATTGATTGCGGTGAAGATCAGGAATGGTGTCACCGGATATACGCCAAAGGTTATAATCTTATTTTTTCAGAAGATGCCGTTATTTCACATCCCGCTAGGTATAGTCGAAAAGAGTTAGATAAAAAAACCAAGAGGTTAGTTGGCGTTATCTATCAATTAGGCGAGAAATATGGTCATTCATATTTTTCTTATATGAAAGGACTTGTCTTCGAATTTTTTAAATGGAAGGACACATATAACGCAATTTCCAACAATCGACTCAATGGCGGTTTACAGAGGTTTTGGGTCGCTCTTGTAGCCATTGAAGTTAAATTTATGCGTATCAGAGAACGGGCAAGACTATTGTTAGGAGCTAAAGCTAGTTGGCATTATTAGGTATTTTATTTTAGCGTATTATATGAAAAATAACCCCAAAGTTTCGATAGGTTTGCCAGTGTATAACGGTGAAGATTTTATTACTGGTGCCATAGACTCTATCTTGAATCAGACATTTCAAGACTTTGAATTGCTGATAGTAGATAACGCTTCAACAGATCGTACTCGAGAAATTTGTAATTCATATTTAAGTAAAGATAATCGAATAAAATATTATCGGAATGAAAATAACATTGGTGCTGCAGGAAACTTTAATGTTGCTTTTGAACATGCGGTCGGAATTTATTTTAAGTGGGCGGCTTGTGATGATACTATCGACAAAGAATTTATAGCTAAGTGTGTGGCTGTTTTGGATAAGGATGCTGAGGTTGTCTTATGCCACAGCAATGTAAAGCTGATTGATCATGAAAACAATGAATCAGAATACAAAATTAAATTAGAAAATGTAAATTCGTCATCTGTAACTAAAAGGTTTTACGATCTCACGATTATTGACCATTGGTGTTTTCATGTATTCGGTTTAATTCGGAAAAGTGCGCTGGAAAGAACCAAACTTATTGATTCATATATTGCCTCCGACCGGACTCTACTTGTGCATCTTGCTTTGATGGGGAAATTTTACGATGTACCGGAATATTTGTTTTTCGCACGGCAACATCAAAAACGTTCTACAAAAATTCCAATCCATAAGCGTGCACAGTGGTTTGATACATCAAAAAAAAGGAATATTCAAATGCCGCGGTGGCAATGGTTAAATGAGTGCTATAAATTGGTAGTCCGCTCTTCATTGAATCGTCGTGAGAAAATTGCGTGTTTAGGATATTTAGCGCAATGGATGAGATATTATCGGTCATTTTTGCTGGAAGATATAAAAACTGCTTTTGTGCAGTTAAGTGGAACTAAAAATTCAACATTAAAAGGAGCTTTAGAATGAAGGTTGCAATTTTAGCCGGTGGTATGGGGACACGGCTTGCAGAAGAAACGGAAGTGAGACCAAAACCAATGGTCGAGGTTGGCGGGAAACCAATTCTCTGGCATATAATGAAGCACTACGCACATTACGGCTTAAATGACTTTGTAATTGCATTAGGATACAAAGGTGAATACATAAAAAAATACATGGTAGATTATAGTTCTCTAAATAGCAATTTAACAGTTGATTTAAAAAACGGAGAAGTAAATGTCCATCATGGAGAGCGGGAAAATTGGTGTGTAGATTTAATTGATACAGGAATGGACACTCTAACGGGGGGAAGAATTAAAAGACTTGCCCCTTATATTGGAAATGAGCCTTTCATGCTAACTTGGGGAGACGGAGTTTCAAATGTTGATCTTGATAAGCTACTTGACTTTCATAAATCGCACGGTAAGCTTGCTACTTTGACTGCAGTCCGACCACCAGCACGGTACGGATATATGGTATTTGAAGGTGACAAAGTATCTGAATTTACTGAAAAACCCCAAATTGGGGAGGGTTGGATCAACGGTGCATTTTTTGTACTTGAGCCTGAGGTATTCGAGTATATTGAGGGCGATGATACACAATGGGAAAACGAACCCTTGGAAGGACTTGCCCGCGATGGGCAATTAATGGCCTATCAGCACGAAGGTTTTTGGCAATGTATGGATACATTAAGAGAAAAACATATTCTTGAAAAATATTGGCAATCTAAAAAAGCACCTTGGAAAATGTGGAGTAAATAAATGAGAGTATTAGTAACAGGACATAAAGGATATATCGGAACAATTTTGGTTCCTCTACTTTTGGAAGAAGGATATGAAGTTGTTGGCCTTGACAGCGATCTTTACAAAAAGTGTACATTTGGTGATTACCAAATAAATGGAATCAATGAAATAATAAAAGACATTCGAGATGTAGAAGTTTCGGATTTTAACGGGATTGATGTGGTTCTGCATCTCGCAGGTTTATCGAATGATCCGCTGGGAGATTTAAATCCTGATTTAACATCTGAAATTAATCACAAGGCTTCAGTCAAGATAGCTCAACTATCTAAGGAAGCTGGTGTTAAGCGATTTATTTTTTCATCTTCCTGCAGTAACTATGGCGCTGGTGGAGAAGAAATGTTGACTGAAGAGTCCGCGTTTAATCCAGTCACGCCTTATGGCATTTCCAAAGTAAAGGTTGAGCAAGATGTTGCCAAATTAGCAGATCCAAGTTTCAGCCCTGTCTTTTTAAGAAATGCGACGGCCTATGGTGTTTCGCCAAGATTACGTTTTGATCTTGTTCTAAATAACTTGGTGGCCTGGGCTTATACCACAGGGCAAGTTTATATCAAAAGCGATGGTACGCCTTGGCGCCCCATAGTTCACATTGAAGACATCTCTCGCGCTTTTATTGCCGTGTTAAAAGCACCGGTTGAAGCTGTTCATAATCAGGCATTCAATATTGGACGCAACGAAGATAATTATCGAATTCACGAAATCGCGGATATTGTTAAAGACACTGTGCCCGGTTGTCACATTGAATACGCAAAAGATGCCGGCCCTGACAAACGGTGTTATCGGGTGGATTGTAGTAA
>JAJDAE010000198.1 GCA_029262035.1 Candidatus Zhuqueibacterota bacterium | reverse complement strand
AAACATCTGTGAAGTCCGGAACTTTTGTAGTAATGGTAACTTCGCCGGAAACGGTAGCAAGAAATTCCGGGTCTAAACCTTTATCATCACAAGCAAAATAGAGTATCATTGATAGAGCAAGCACGATTAAAACAGCAAAAGTGCTTTTGCGAGATTTATTCCATTTGAAGATCATTTATCCTCCTGAGTTTTTCTTCTTCAGAAATAATACACTTAAACGGGGTTTTAACCCGGATATATCGAGTGCTTTTGGTAATGGCGTAGTTTTGTTTGAGCAGTTCTGGTACCAAGAAGTGTCGGTTTTGTTTCTTTGGTCGATTTTCTCCCAAAGTGGACAAAATATAAATATTTGGGTTATGAATGTCAATAAATTAACAAACAGCAAAACGCAAAACGCACAGGTTTGTTATTGGCTATCTGCATTTTATGGTTGCATTTTGTATATACCATTCTTACTGTTTTCTTTAAATTTAATTAACCGTTAAAAAATATGGAGATTTTTATGACGAGTACATTCAGAGCCGGCGTTGGTGCGGTTATTATAAACCAGGAAGGTTTAATATTTTCCTGTGAGAGAATTAACGAAAAGGACGCCTGGCAAATGCCGCAGGGTGGATTGGAGTCTTTAGAAAAACCATTAGCCGGCGTTTACCGTGAAGTGGAAGAAGAAACCGCGATTGTAAAAGAAACCTTGGAATTGCTGGAGGAGTGCCCTGAATGGCTGACCTACGAATTTGACGAATACACACCTTTCCGCGAAAAATACCGGGGACAGGCACAAAAATGGTTTCTGTTCCGTTACAAAGGCGATGGCTCTGAAATTAAATTCGATAATAATGAAGAAGTAGAGTTCTCTAACTGGAAATGGATGACGTACTCGGAATTATTGGAAAATGTTATTGAATTTAAGAGAGATACCTATACAAGAGTCTTTGGGCAGTTTTTGGGTTATTTGAAGTAATCAAAGTGATGATAGCAGAGAAAAGATTAATTCGTGCTCATGACCAGAGGCAGCATAACGTTTTAGTTTTCATTCGAGGTTTTCTTTTATTCAACTGACATTACTCTCAAATTTTCATGTCCGAGGCATGCGACGTTCCTATTTATCCACATCTCCTGTATCGTTACCTGTATCGTTACCCGTATCATTGTTTGTATCAGTATCCTCAGAGGGTGAGGTCATACTAGGGGCCAAATAAAGATCTAAGCAATCTTGATATTCTTCGTCACTAAATTCACCATCGTCACAGTATAGTTCTGCAATTTCTACCGGGTCGTCAGGATTTCCGGGCTCCCCAGGTATCATTGCACCACCTCCCACACCGCCACCCGGGCCAATAATAATAAAGCCAGGACTATCTCCGCCACCAGAAAAATCCGGTCCTTCGTCCGGTTTAGCAGGTCCATTACTTGGTGGGGGAAGACCATCGTCACCAGTCGGTGCATTTGCAATACCTGTAAATATATAAATTAATATGCCAAGCGACCCTCCCGCGGAATATGTCGATACATTCGAAGAAGGATTATTTCCCGAACTTTGTAGCCAATTTATTGGTGATCTAACCAGTGCTGTCGAGCCTATTGATGCATATTTAGTAAAATTCCCCCTTCTTTTGAACCTTCGTTTCAGCGGTTTTTTTCCACCTATTGTCTTCAATAAGTCGAATGAAACAACAGTAAATACTCGGCTCTTTTTACCTTTTCTGACTTTCATGTCCGTTATTCTGATTTTGTGGAGGGATTTATATTTTGCCTTTTTGAGCGTCTTGGTTCCTGGTTTTCTTATTTCTAAAGTGCGTTCATCACCTTGTTTAGCATTTGACCCAATTTTAGTGCTTTGTGCAGCACTGTTAGAGTCTGCTAGACCAAAAGTAACGACAGCAAATATAACCAAACTATTTTTAACTATTAATTTGCCCATGATTTCCTCCGGGTTGAGTAATTCGAAACATAAGGCCCCTTTCAAAAGGCAAAGTATTTTGAAAAAGTGGCTGCATCAAAGAGTGAAGTTAGGCGAGCCTCATGATGTTCCTCATAGTAAAATATATCTAAAAAAGTCATCATTAATATTAAGGCAGATTTGAAGTCTATAATATCCATAAATATATGAGAAGCATTAAAAGGAGCGTAAGAATGCTAAAGATAGACTACTACTTACTGAATAAACACTGTCTGCGTCAGCTCAGCAGAACCACCGGCATTATCCTCAACACGCAGCATAATGGTGCGCTGGCCCAATGGAAGACCTGTCCAGATTGGTAATTTAATGCTGCGTTTGGCCACATCTTCTATCCCATCAATAAACCAGAAGTAGTTAATGGTCTGCTCAGGGTCGATATCCATAGAATTATTGGATGATACGGTTGCTGACCGACTGGCACCAGACTGGACGCTAAATTCCGCAGTCGGGTTGCTGTTGAGTACAGTAAGTTCCTGCCAAAGACGTTCGCTTTGCAGGCCTTCATCATTGGTGATAATCAGGCCAATTTCGTATACACCTACTATGTGGGCAATAGACAATTCTTTAAATGCTGCGCCGGTATCGGCTAGTACGGTGCTAAGTCCGTTTTGTGGGCGAATGAACCAGGTGTAGCGGTCAATGCCGTTGCTTAGGTTGCCAGCAGTGGAGGCGGTAGCGTCAAAGGTTGCAGTTTCCAAGTTATGGGTTTCGTTGTTTACATTGACATTTAAAATCAAAAATTGGGCCACTGGACTACCTGGAACATTGAGGTTTGCGGAAGTGCTGGTTGTGGCGTTATGGTTGTCCGTTACATCCAGTCTTAGAACAAAATTGTCGCCTTGTATATTTATGGTTGGAGTTAACTGGTCTGTATAATTTTGTAGTAAAGAATCATTCACATACCACTGGAAGGTCAGGACATCATCAGGATCAATATCTTCGGATTCATTATTTGTGATGACAATTTGCTCGAATCCTATTTCAGCATCAAAGTCGGCCTCAGGTGGTGTATTCAAAACTGTGAAGTCAGTCCAGGTTGTATCGGAGGTATTACCCGCCGCATCATTGACAACCAGGCCGATGGCATTTGAACCAACCGGTAAATTGAGTGTGTACGCGAACCTGTTTGTGGTGGCCTCATTTAGAATATCAATTCTGCCCGCCGGTGTTTTATTTAACCACATGTAACTTGTGATATCTCCATTTGGCGATTGACTGTTGGCCGCATTAAGTGTAATGTTGTCGCCGTTCTGGCCTTCCGCTGAGGGTGTAACTGTAAAACTGGCAATAGGTCGGGAGTTATCGATGGTTTGAACGGTGGTATTGGTCGAATCGTGTTCATCTGTTACTGTAAGTTCAATGCGATAACTGGCATAATAATCGAAAGTAAATTGGAAGGTTTCGGTGAACAATTTTTCAACAAGATTTCCATCCAAATTCCAACTTGCAGAAGTGATGTCGCTATCCCTATCGATAGAAGCACTTGGGCTGAACTCGTATGTAAACAACAGATTTTCTAAATCACGGCTAAGTTCCGTGGCTGTGATAACTGCAAGCGGGGGTTGATTGGCCGCAAAAAATACAGTCAGTATTTCAATGGCATCTGCCAGACCATCAGAAATAGTTATTTCGATTTTGTGCTCACCCCGGGAAAAGGGTTTGTAAGTAGCGTTGAAAATTCCAAGGTTGGAAGTGTCCAGAAAAGTCACTTGCCCTGTTCCACCAATGACACGTAGTTTAATTTCGGGGTCGATAAGCTCATCGCTGGCCTTAAAAATAAACGGATAATCTGTGTCGAGTACAAAAACCAGGGTATCATTTTCAAAGCCGGTTATTTCAAGCGAGGGGGCAATATTTTTTTTTACTAAAGGGTTATTGTCTTTCTTGCTGGTACAGCTGAAAAGAATTGCGAGGCCGAGGGTAAAAATTAAAAAGAATTGTTTCATTGTTCCCCTGTTACAATTTAGGTTATTTCACGCTATAAGAAGGAGTGCGTTTCAAAATAAAGAATCAACTAAAAAACAACTTTTAGCCCGATGCCGGGAATAAACTTGCTGTTGTAATAGTCGGAGTCAAAGTATTTGAATTGCTTCAGTTCTCCGAAAAGCATAGCCCACCAGGTCAGGTAATACTCTCCCTCCACTTTAATTTCAAAGCCGCCGCTGAGGTCGTTGTCATCGGTTTTTGCGACGCTTTCAGCATGCGTTTGTGTAAAAAAAAGACCACCGCCAAGACTGAGATAAAAATTGTCAACCTTCATGACCCAATGACTTAGACCGATACTTCCTGAATAATTATCAATGGAAAGTGCGCGACTATCATCATCAAAATAAAAGGCGCTGATTGAAAAGGAAGTTTTATTACTTAATTGTTTTCCCCAACCGACGTGGTAAAATGAATCGAAAGCTGAAAGGTTTATGGTGTTAGCTTTGGACATTTTTTGATATTGTGCCTGGGCATTAACCGCGAACAGACTCACGAACAAAACAAGGATAATTTTTTTCATTGCTTAATCTTTAATGAATGAAGAAATATTGAAGTCAAAATTCCTGACGCCATTTTTTTCCACAAGTACACAGTTAAAGTAGCCATCATCCTGAGGACTCATTTTATTGGTTACATAAATGATGTGCGACTTTTCTCCGGGCGGCACGATTTTTTTAGAATAGCGCACAAAAATCGGTGATAAGGTTATCGCTTTCGATTGATGCTGATTAACCAGGGGGATGCCGGTTTGTTCTTTGTAGGTTAAAGTCAAATGTAAAATATTGAATGGTACTTTAGATTTGTTCCACAGTGTGGCTTTAAAGACCAGCTTATCATTAAAATGAAAAACATAGTCCATGCCAAAAACAACCCGGTTTTTGATCATGGAATGCGCCTGTTTGTTCGGCTTCAGTAAGCCGGGTCTTTCTTTAACCAGCTGTCTGAAAAAATCTATCTCAGGATCGACCAGATTATATTTATTTATGTCCGGGCCGGGTACATGACCATTTGCCGCCAGTTTTTTGTCCGACTTTTTGGGTTCTTCAATTTTTATATATTTACTCAGTTCAAGGCTTTCCGTTGGTTTGTGACCCTGGTTAATAATTACCTTGATATTGAAATCATAGCGCCGTGTATAAATTCTGATATTGGTTTGAGTTTTTTCCGGAATGATCGGGTG
>JAJDAE010000197.1 GCA_029262035.1 Candidatus Zhuqueibacterota bacterium | reverse complement strand
AATATGGATGGCGTTTCGCCGTTTGGCCAACCCGTGATAAGTTGGAGTGAAAACGAAAATATCGCATGGAAAATTGCAGTGCCCGGCTTGGGCGCCTCAACACCTATTATTTGGCAGAATGTCATATTCTTGCAAACAGCGATCCAAGTGGGAGATAGCCTTCAATCCGATCAGAAGTTAGAAGATTGGCAGCGGGATGGGACGGATATTTTTCAGGGCGAAAGTTATGTTCCTTCAACAAAAAAACAGCAGTTCGTGCTCATGGCTGTTGACCGCACGAATGGCAGCATTATCTGGCAAAAAGCCTTGCGTGCTGAACACCCACACGAGGGCGTTCACCCCACCAATACCTGGGCTTCGGCCTCCCCTGTAACCGACGGCAAAACTATTGTCGCTTTCTTCGGCTCCCACGGACTTTATGTTTTGAATATGAATGGAGAACTCGTCTGGCAAAAAGAACTTGGCAATATGGATACCCGCCGGGGCTGGGGCGAAGGCAGTTCTCCGGCTGTCTATGGCGACAAAATTATCGTCAATTGGGATCACGAAGGCCAATCGTTTATCGTCGCCCTGGACAAACAGACGGGCAATGAAGTTTGGCGGCAGGAACGGGATGAGCGCAGTTCCTGGTTTACCCCACTGATTACGGAAGTTAACGGTGTGCACCAGATAGTCACAACCGGGGCTACTCATACCCGCGCCTATGATTTTGAAACAGGTAAACCGGTTTGGTCCGGGCCCGGTTTGACTATTAATAATATTCCAACTCCGATCGTTTCTGACGGGACTGCTTTTTTAACAAGCGGATATCGGGGGGCTGCATTTTTGGCCGTTAACTTAAAACAGGCACATGGAAATCTTGAGAAAACCGATGCTATTTCCTGGCGATATGACCAGGACACGCCCTATGTTTCCTCGCCGGTGCTCTATCAAAATACGCTCTATTTTACCAAACATATGAAGGGTATTTTAACCAGCATTAATGCCACCACGGGGCAAAATGTTTTTGGTCCCGTTCGGCTTAAGGGAATGAAGGTGCTCTATGCCTCACCGGTAGCCGCAAACGGCTATTTGTATTTCCTGAGCCGCGATGGCTTGACAACGGTAATAAAACATGGCTCCGAGTTAGATGTAGTTTCTACAAACCAGTTGGATGGCCGGTTCGATGCATCTCCCGCCATCGCCGGGGATGAAATCTATCTGCGCAGCGCTGAGCATTTGTACAAGATTGTAAAGAATTGAATCGCTTAAGATTTTAGCAATAAAGAGAAGACCGTTTACAGTTTTTTTAAATTTTCTCTTGACACGAATTAAATAAATAGCTATCATTGCCGAAGTAAGTAAACACTCACTTTCATGTAAATATGGCCAGAACGCTAAACAAAAAACCCGAAGTAATTGATGCCGCGTTGACACTGTTTATGCGCAAAGGCATCAAGGCCACTACTACCCGTGATATCGCCCTGCGTGCCGGTATTTCTGAAGGTACCATTTATCGACACTTCGACAGCAAAGACGCACTGGCTGAGGATGTTTTTCAGGAAAACCTGAACTATTTTTACGACTATTTGAAGGGTTATTTAAAACACAGCAAAGATCCGGAAAATATGTTACGAGCTTTTGTAGAGGGGTTTTTTGAGTTCTCTCGTGTAGAGCAACGTAGATACAGTTTTATTATGGCCGCGCATCAAACTGAGCTAAAACAGCTTTCACGAACTAAAATGAAGCCCAAACGTATGTTAACCAAAATTTTGCAAATCGGGCGAAAAGCCGGTACGTTTCAGTATGATGATTTGGAGTTGACGGGCGTTATGTTGATGGGCATGATTATGCAGACAATTTTTTATTTGAAGAGCGGACATATTACTGTGCCGCTGGATAATGTGGTAGAAGAAGTTTTTTTAAGTTGTTTGAAAATTATAACTAATCCAAAATAAACCAAACCACATCTTAAAGGAGATGAAACATGACCTACATTATTGCAGAACCTTGCGTTGGCGTACGGGATAGAGCCTGTATTGACGTTTGTCCTGTGGACTGTATTTACGAAATTGAAGATACTGAGTTCAAGGAAGGTGATGATGGCTTTCTGGAGACGCTCTACATCCATCCGGAAGAATGTATCGATTGTGGCGCTTGTGAACCGGAATGCCCAACAGAAGCGATTTTTCCGGAAGACGAAGTACCGGAAAAATGGGCGAAATTTACACCATGGAACTACGAAGCTTTTGGTTTTCCCGCTCCGTAATTTTTTACAACAAAACTTTAAAGCCACCGGTGTTTAAGCCCGGTGGCTTTTTTTATTGCACGCCGCTTGGTTTACGGTTATTTTATACGTTAATTCTACCTGTTAAAACCAGCAATCAATTCTAAAATAAAAATGCGCTTCTTTATCACAATATTCATTGGCATGCTGGCCATTGCGTCAGCATCGATATTAATTAAAGTATGCCCCGCACCGGCCATGGTCATTGCTGTGTACCGGCTGGGTTTGGCGTCGTTGTTATTCATTGCAGCGTCTGCTGTACGGAAAAGCAGCCCGCTGGCAAAATTTCACGGCAAGGACTTCTTGTTTGCCATTAGCTCGGGCGCGTTCTTAAGTTTGCACTTTGCCACCTGGATAACTTCATTGAAATATACTTCTATCGCCAACTCCACGGTTCTTGTTGCCACAGCACCTGTTTTTGTTGGCATTGGTTCAGCGTTATTTTTAAAGGAACGACCTTCGGGTTTGTTGATTTTGGGAATATTGGTCACAATTTGCGGTGCTGTTATTATCAGCATCCAGGAATTTGGTTCAGGTGAAAGTTCCTTGTATGGCAACATGCTGGCTCTGGTTGGTGCAATCGGCGTAGCGGGTTATCTATTAATTGGCCGCAATCTGCGTTCTCGTATTACTACCCTTGAATATTCTACCGTAATTTATTCAATTACCGCGCTCATGCTGCTTTTTATCGTCTTTCTGATGGATTTAAAAATGTCGGGTTACCCGAAAAATACGTATCTTATCCTGTTCCTGATCGCTTTTTTCCCGCAGGTAATTGGTCATACCAGTTTCAATTGGGCTTTGAAATTTGTTTCCGCAACAACGGTCTCTATTATTGCATTGAGCGAGCCTATTGGCGCCACCATTTTGGCGTTTTTTATTTTGGGCGAAACAATTACAGTAATTCAGTTTGTCGGTGGTATACTCATTTTGGTTGGAGTAATTTTAACACTTAAAAGCGAATTTTCCACTCAGCAACCAGCCGTCGCAACCGGATAATTCTTATGCAAATCATATTTCTCGGAACCGGTGCAGCAGTACCAACGGTTAATCGGTGGGCATCCTCAATCGCCCTTAGTTATGCAAATGAAATTTTACTTTTCGATTGTGGCGAAGGCGCGCAGGTACAATTTCTAAAAGCCCGATTGAAGCCCGGCAAGCTCTCCAGGGTTTTTATATCGCACTTTCACGGTGACCATTTGTATGGTTTAATTGGCTTTTTAACCACGCTGCAACTAAACGGCCGCGACAAAGAACTCAGTTTGTACGGGCCCAAGGGGTTAAAGGGCTATCTCGCATACATGGAAAAGCTATCACAGTTTACTTTTCGCTTTAAAATTAATATTTTTGAGATTTCTCCTGAAGAGGAGGATGTTGCCTGGGATTGCGGAGATTATACTATTTTTGCCAAACCACTGCAACACCGTACCACGACCTACGGCTACCGTTTTGAAGAAAAGCCAAAGCCGGGTAAATTTGATTCTGAAAAAGCAGCGCAACTTGGCATTCCCGATGGGCCGGAGCGGACAAAATTAATGCAGGGTGAAAAAATTGTTTTGGCAAATGGTGCTAAAATCTCACCGAATGAAGTTATTGGTGCATCTCGCAACGGTAAAAAGGTGGCTATTTGTACGGATACCATGCCGTGTGAAAATGCAATCTCCCTGGCACAGGGTGCTGACCTTCTGATTCATGAAGGCACATTTGAAGCTGCCCGCAGTGAGTTGGCACGAGAGACCAGGCATTCCACGGTGACTCAGGCTGCGGATGTCGCAAAAAAAGCTAATGCAAAACGACTGTTCCTGACGCATATCAGTGCCCGTTATGACAATAAACAGGTGGTTGCATTGGAGGCCGAGGCGAGAGCAGTTTTTCAGGAAAGTGTTGTTGCGAAGGATTTGATGAAAATTGACTTGTAGGAAGATTTATAAATAGTAAATTTGGTTAAATGAAACAACTTGCTTGGGGAGGCATCTATGGATCATTTTATAAAATTTAAGGAAAACTTACCACTCGACCAGCTCAGTGAAACACTAGAGCAAAATAACTCCGACATCTTACTTCTGCGATTTTCTAAATTGACCGGTACGGTGAAAATTCGCGCGGCGGAATCGCTAAAAAAACGCGACATTAAACGTGCGTTTCGGCCACACAAAATTAAACATATTTATGATGATTTTCCGGTTGGGATCAAATAACTTCTACTCACCGCACAATCAAGCCGAAAGAAGCAATATTCCATATGCAAAAAAGAGTTTTTGCAAAGGACAGCTTAATTGACCTAAAGTTTAAGTTTGAAAATCAAATAAATAAGATCCAACATCATTGAACTGATTTCGCCACTCTCGTACCACCAAAAATATAATTAAGATAAGGGGTACCTTTTCCACTGATAACGCTACGTGCCGCAGAGCGCACTCCGCGTGGGGGTTCAATCCAGAAACCTCCGCGAGCTATTGGTGGTAGCGGTAGTAAACCCGTTCGCGTCTGTGGTTCGGGGCCAAGCGGATTACTTGCCGGGCTTTGTGCATAATAATTTTCATCAAATAAGTCAAAAACCCATTCACTCGCATTACCGCTCATATCGTAAAGGCCGAACGGATTGGGAGGAAATAAACCGACCGGGGTATAATCCGCCTCCTCGAGCGAAATTCTGGTAAATCTATGATTATAATTAGCCAAATCACGGGAAATTGAACCGTCAGCGGTGCCGTACTCCAGTTGCTGGCCGCCACGGCAGGCCATCTCCCATTCCGCTTCAGTTGGTAGCCTGTAGCCATAGAATTCACAAAAAGCTGCCGCACCATACCAGGTTAATCTTATGATTGGATGATTTTCAAATCCTGGTACCACATGATAAAAACCTTCCAACAAGCTACTGGTGTCAATAAAAATAAGCCCCCATGTTTCCTTATTGCCATTAAAGTCGATGTAGTAGATAGAACGGAAAGGCCCTTTTACCGGCACGATTAGTTCTCCGTCCAATATGATATCACCACGGGCTCCGGCGTCGTTTAGGAATTGCACAAATTGAGAGTTGGTAATTTCATATTTGCCGATTTCATAGGCATCCACCAATACTTGGTGTTCAGGTTGCTCGCGTGGGTGACCGGCATTGTCTCCCATGATAAAGCTGCCGGCAGGAATTACTACAGTTTCGAAGCGAGGAACATAGTTAGATTGTACCTCAATTTCACTGCTTGAATCTCGCTCAAGAAATGTAGCAGAAACTGTTTTAATTCCGTCGCTGCCAGGTTGTGTTGTGAGCTTACCATTTTCATTAATAGAAATCGTTGCGCCAGGAGGGCTAACCGACCACTTTACATTATCCGTGACTCGTCGTGTCTCCCCATTTTCAAATGTGCTATATGCTTTAAATTGTAGTACTTCTCCCGCCTGGATATTGACAAGAGCCGGGTAAATTGCAAATGCAACCGGACGTGCCACAATTTTTACAACGACCGAAGCATTATTCGAGCGGAATGCTGCTTCTATCACTTCTTCACCGGTTAATCCACCAGTTGAGGTGAAAAGACCATTTTGATCGATAGAACCAACATTGCCTGGCGACACACTCCAAATTGTGCTGCCCGTAACATCCGACTCAGTGCCATCCTCTAATATAGCTTTTGCGAAAAATTTTTGGGTCCGTCCGGCAATTACCGTTAATTCCGAGCTCTCAATT
>JAJDAE010000196.1 GCA_029262035.1 Candidatus Zhuqueibacterota bacterium | reverse complement strand
CGGATGTTCTAACCGGATGGCCTTCAGAATGAGGGCAGCAAGCCTATAGGGGCGGAAATTTTCATGCTGGTATGAAGCGTTGTCTGTATGTATTTGTATTCCCGAGCAGAGTTTGCCGACATGCTTTTGAAAAGTAGGTTCGAAATAGGCCGGCCGCAGGAAACAGCCCTGCAACCACTCGGATTTTAACGCAGTCATTCGCTGGATTATCACGCCAAAATCAATATCTGGAGCGCCCACAAGTTCAAGCGGTGTAGTCGTGCCCCGACCTTCGGAAAGGGTAGTGCCTTCAAATAGAACGGTGCCGGGAAAACAGCGCGTCATGTTCAAACTGGAGGCATTTGGACTCGGGTTTGTCCATGAGATTTCATGAAGGGGCCAACCAAATCCCGGCGCTTCATCCGGCTTAAAGTCAATCATTGGGATAATGTTTAAATCGACATTCAGATTATTTTCGGCGACGTACCACTTGGCAAACTCACCTAAAGTCAGGCCGTGTCGCATGATAATCTGCGCAGGTCCTATGAAGCTTTCCCAGCCTGCTTCAAGTATGGTTCCTTCAACCGGACGCCCGGCCGGATTCGGGCGATCGAGAACATAGATTCGTTTTGTATCATCCGTAGCCGCTTTTAATAAATACACAAGAGTGGTCAAATAAGTATAGATTCGAGTACCAATATCCTGGAGATCTACCAGAAGGATATCGAAGCTTGCCATCATCTCTTTGGTTGGCACTCTGGTTTTGCCATATAGACTGAAGACAGGAATCCCATAAGTCGGATCCATGTAATCATCCGATTCGATCATATTATCTTGTTTTTCCCCGTACATGCCATGCTGCGGGCCGAAGGCAGAAGTCACATTTATTTCCGGGCACTCCATCAGCATATCAAGGGTGTGTCTGCAGTTTTTGGTTAGTGACGCCTGATGCCCCAACAGTGCGATGCGATGACCGGCGAGTTGTTTCTGAAGGTCTGGGGTTGCAAGTAAATTATCAATTCCTAATTTCATTGTGTATCGTCCTTTAAAAAACAACAGCCCCACCAAGCCGTGATAATCACGACCAAGCAGGGCTGTTATATTTATAATTCACGGTGGCAGGGTTTATATTTGCCATCCGTTGGTGTCGCTAGATAAAACTAGTTGGCCGGATCAGCGGGCGTGTTTGGATTGTTATCCCGTTCAATCGATGGATAAGGATAAAAATTCCTATTACGCTCGTTTGTCAGGTTATTAGACGCAGGGTCCAAATTAGGATGAAATCTCCTGCTGTCTTCAAAACGCATTCCGGTGAGGAACATTTCGATAGCCCGGTTTTTATAAATCTCTTCCAGGATATCTGTCTGACTAGTTGCGTTACCAGTCCAGGCTGCCAGTCCTGCATTGACACCCAAAGCATCATTCGTTTTTTCTCTAACCAGATTCAAATTAGTGACTGCATTTGAGAGCTGATCAAGCCTCGCATTAGCCTCGGCCTTGTTGAGTAACATTTCACCTTCCAGGTAAACAGGAATGGCGGAAGTCTGACTGGTCCAAAATCCAAGTGCTTGACTTAAAGCCTGCCCACCAGCATCAGCATTGGCAGTACCGGCATCTGCTCCCAGGTAAAATGCAACCCTGCCATCTCCGGCTTCAGGAACAAAAGCGCCCACCAATCCAAAATTCGTTTGGGGCTTCAGATCAGAGGCACCGGGCTCTATTCGAAACCATATGGGATTGACATTGTTTGCATCGTAGCTGAACATTGAACTTACCGGCGCACTCGCATCATTTAATACGGCATCCGCATGTGTAATTGCGTCGCTGTAATTCCCCGCCATAAGACTGTACCGTGATAGAAATGCATTGATTGACTTCAGCAAGTTAAAGTCCCCACCCAACACGTTATTTGTAAAATCACTGGATACCGGATTTGCATTGATAGCATCTCTCGCTGCCGTTAGCAAACGAATTGCCTCTGCCAAAACGATAGACCTGTCACTGAAAGCAGCATCACCACTCGGAGAGTTCGTTATAACCGTTTGTTCCCACATGCCGCTAAGGTAGCCCAGGCACATCGCCTTGTAAAAATTGCCATAAGCGAGAAGTCCGCTACGTGTGCCAGCCGCTAAGTCAACAACATCCACGGCCGCAATCAGCGATTCAGCCATACCCTTAGCTCTGAGAAGTCTTACCCAAGGGTCAGTAATACCACCGCTCTCAGGTGCAAGTTCACTGCCCCCTCTTGCAAGTTCATTTATGCTCAGAAAGGTATTTGTAACGCCTAATTCCCGTGTTGTAATGGCGGGAGCTTCAATAACTTCCTGCAATACTGTGGTTGTAAAATACTGGTTTATACCAATACTGATTGCGAACAGTCCTTCTTTAGAGTCAAATACAACTTCTTCAGTCGGATTATTCGGATTTGAAAAATCTGATTTACATGAAGTTATGACCAGCATGAACAGTGTGAAAATTACCACGCTTGCCTGTTTTATTTTAAAGTTCATTTTAATTATCTCCTATTAGAGTTGATCAATTGGTAACAGTAATTCCAAATGTGATAGTTCTAGGAATTGGAGTTAATCCCATAATTCCGCCTCTTGCACCATTACTCTGGGCTTCCATGTTTACTTCCGGATCCCACTTCGAGTAATCATCAATTGAGAATAGATTTCTACCGGTTACGGTAAATCTCAAATTGCTCAGCCCTCTAAACGGATTAGCCCATTTGTATGAAACTGACAACTCGCGCAATTTTATGAATGAACCATCTTCAATATAAGATTCAGCAATACCGAATTTAGCCGCGCCGGTACCTTTTGCTTCTTCTCCGGTTAATTCCTTACCAGTTTGCACGCCGCCACCAAACCTAAAGAACATTCTTGAATCCCAACTCAAGACATCAACGCCCTGAACAGCATCAAATTGAGCCCGGAAAGACCAGTTTTT
>JAJDAE010000195.1 GCA_029262035.1 Candidatus Zhuqueibacterota bacterium | reverse complement strand
TAAAAATACATGGTGCACAGGCGGAAAATTGTGCGCCGATTTCTAATGCAGTAAAAGCTGGTACCGATATTATTCAGCCGGTGCAAAATCCGGACACGATTGTTAAATCTCTGGCAATCGGTAATCCTGCTGATGCCATTTATTCCATCGAAACTATGCGGCAAAGTGGTGGCGCCGGTGAAGTTTCCAGCGATGCAGAAACAGTTGAAGGAATTAAGTTGCTTGCCAGGTGTGAGGGCATCTTTACGGAAACCGCAGGTGGTGTAGTGGTTGGAGCTGCAAAACGATTAATAGAATGTGGTGAAATCGGTCGTGATGAATCGTTGGTTCTTTGCATCACAGGCAATGGCCTGAAAACCAAGGAGGCTCTTGAGGGGCAATTTAGTGTTGGTCGTTCAATCAACCCTATTATGGATGAATTCGAAGCTATTTTAAAAAACAAGCACAAAGGAGGCAATTATGTCAATAAACGTTAGAATCCCAACGCCATTAAGAACGTTAACTCAAAATCAGGAAATAGTCGAGATTCAAGGCTCAACTGTATCTGAAATTATCGATGGTTTGGAGCAAACATTTCCAGGTCTGAAAGCACGTATTTGTAAGGAAGATGGAGAGCTGCATCGGTTCCTGAACATTTATTTAAATAACGAAGATATTCGCTTCAAGAACGGCGTTTCTACCACAGTTACCGAAGGTGATGAACTTTCAATTATTCCGGCAATTGCCGGTGGATAGCTAAATAATCTTCTGATAAATGGTGCTGTCGAATTCATAAAATTAAACTAATAGAACTGATATGTCCAAATCTAATCCGACTTTATCTCTCGAACACGATTCTTGTGCTATCATTGCCCGCGTTAAAAAAGATGGGCAGGCCACGCACGGCAATGTTAAACGAACCCTGGATGCGCTTGACAGAATGGGACATCGTACCGGCGAAGTGGAACAAGAAGGCGATGGAGCAGGAATACAAACTGATGTGCCGAAGTTGGTCTGGGGGAAGTGGCTGGAACAGGCTCATCTTAACTCTGCCGTAGCTGCGAACCCCTATTTTACTGTGGGTCACTTCATGATTGCCAAGCACGCACGAGCAAATTCTGCACAAATATTGGAACGATTAAAGAGCATTATCTGCGAACATGGCTTCGAGGTCGTTCACCTACGCATGAATGAAGTGCGTTCAAATGTGCTTGGTCGGCTTGCAAAGGAAACAGAACCGATTTTTGTACAATTTGCCTGCGTACCTGCGGATTACGGCATCAGTTCTGATGGCGATAGCTTCAAGGCGGGACTTGCCATCGAAAAACAACTCCCGGATGTTCATGTCGTTTCTTTCAGCAAGAACTCAGTGATTTATAAAGTACGAGGCGAGGCCTCGACTTTGTGGCGGTATTACCCGGAATTGATGAATAATGATTATCATTCAGCCATTTCGCTTGCTCACGGCCGTTTTAGCACTAATACAAATTCCATTTTTCAACGAGTACAAATGTTTTCGACACTTGGCCACAATGGTGAAATCAACACCAATAATCGACTTAGGCGCGAAGCAAAAATGCTTGGATTCTCTATGCCCCAAAACGCCAGTGATTCCCAAAATCTCGACCGAATTGTTGAGTCGTTCATGTTTCAATATGACTTTTCTTTGATGGAGACTATGGAACTTTTGTTTCCGCCTGTATGGCACGAGTTTCAACAATACCCAAAACAAGTTCAGCAAGTATATTTATTTGGCCGGCGTGTATTTGGATTACTCGCACAGGGTCCTGCGGCCATCATTGCACGGCAAGGGGATGAAATTGTCTTTAGTGTGGATGCCCTTGGTCTTCGTCCGTTATGGTTTTGCGAAACGGAAAAGGAGTACATCGCCTCGTCAGAAAAGGGCGTTGTTGATTTTCATAGTCTTGAGAAAGATCCAAAGCCGTTAGCTCCAGGTGAGAAAATGGCAATTAGACTTGATAGAGCTGCCACCAACTCGATAGAGACTTTTTATTCCGAACAAAAAGTTGGCGCTCGTTTGTTCTCACACACACAAATTCAGCAATTGGTCGGTAAGCGTTTTACAGAGCGCCTCGACGGTTTTTCTGCAAGCACTAATTTACGCCACGCCAGCATGGCGCTTTTATATGGCAAGGCATCGGAAACAAAGCCGTTGCCAGAATCACATTACGCGGCCTTTGGCTGGCAGCGTGTGGATGTAGAATCTATAAAAGTCCAAATGGAAAGTGGGAGGGAAGTGATTGGTTCCACAGGTTATGATGGCCCGTTGGCTATTTTAGTTGATGACTTGCAAAACCTGTCAGACTATTTCAAAGAGAGGGTTGCAGTTGTAACTAATCCTGCAATTGACAAGGATAGAGAGGGCACGCATTTTTCTCTCCGCACATTCCTCGGGGGCAAGCCTTTACTTCAGTGCCATGCGAAGTCGAATGGCTGCACCGACAATAACGACATGCCTGGGCAGATAATGCTGCAGATTCCGGTATTGCTCGATTCGGGATTTGACGGCGATGAACAGGCCATGCAGGCCACTGCGCGCAAGTTTGGCACGCTGACTGTGAGCGAGCTTTTTTCTTCTGAGAATCAAGTAGATGCAGCGTTCGATTCGGATAGTGAACGCGGTGGCGAATTCATGAATCCAAACATGACGCACGAACAGGTTGTAGTTGTGAGTGAGGCTGGCTCCCCCCACGTTGCTCAACTTGGTGCCGCCCCCCAGCAAGTGTTAACACTGAGCAGCGAAGACTCTTCTACACAGGCCATCAAGCGTTTTGATTTGCAATCTACTGGTGAAGCAAGCGTGGCCTCACCGCACGCCTTTATCATCGATTTAACCTTCTCCAAATCTGTGACCCTTCGTGGTGCCCTTGACGAATTATGTACCCAGGTCGAAAAGATCGCGCGGACACACCGGTCTTCCATTATCCTGCTGGATGACCGCCAGGCCTTTTCAAAAGGACATGAATTTTTGGTGGACGGTGTTCTTGCTGTTGCCGTGGTGAGCCGGCATTTGGAGCAACTTTTTGAACAAAACGGAAGTAGCTTGCGGCGACGTACGAGCATTGTTCTTTGTTCCGGGGTGTTACGAAATGTGCATGACATTATGGTTGTGTTGGGACTTGGAGCAGACGCAGTGGCTCCTTACATGATGTTACGCCGGTTACATCATTTCGAAAAGGAAAGAACCGAATCAGCAGAGAATCTCGTTAAAAGCCTCCGAAACGGTATTGAAAAAGTGATGTCAACCATGGGAATTCATGAGATTTATGGCTATGGAAAGTTGTTTGCTTCCATCGGGTTTAGCAAAGAATTAGCTGCTCTTTTTCGGATCAAAAACGAACTTGAGAGCGACGGTGCAGGCAAGAGTATGACCGATGTTGAAAACGATGCCCACAGAAGATTTGAGATCTATGGGCGGGAGCTTAACCGTACGCCTGTCGAAAATCGTTTTTATCCTAAAATATGGAAGCTGGCCGAAGATGTAGCCCAAGGTGAAAAAAAATACACGGATTTTGTCGAAAAATTAAAAATTCAAGAAGAAAAAACACCGGTGGCTTTACGGCACACTTGGGATTTGCAGCCCGCAACTAAGGTCGTTCCAAGCGAGAAAGTTGAAATTGGCATCGATGGACTTTCAGCTCCATTTTATATTTCTGCTATGAGTTTTGGCAGTCAGGGTGAAACAGCTTATCGGGCGTATGCCCAGGCTGCGGCCAGATTAAACATATTGTGCATGAATGGAGAAGGCGGAGAGTTGGAGGATATGCTCGGTAAATTTTCCTTGACCCGCGGTCAGCAGGTAGCAAGTGGACGTTTTGGAGTCAATGCCAGACTTCTTAACTCGGCTAAATACCTTGAAATTAAAGTCGGGCAGGGCGCCAAGCCGGGTGAAGGCGGACAACTACCCGGATTTAAGGTTACTGCCCAGATTGCTCAAGCGAGACATACAGTCCCCAACACTGAGCTAATTTCACCGAGCAACAACCACGACATTTATTCCATTGAGGATTTAGCGCAATTAATCGAAGAATTGAAGACCATCAACCCGGACGCAAAAATTTCTGTGAAGATTCCTGCCGTAGCCCATTTGGCGCCCATTGTTACGGGAATTGCCAAAGCGGGAACGGATATTATTTCGATTTCCGGATATGACGGCGGCACCGGAGCGGCTCGCAAGCATGCTTTGCGACATGTCGGTTATCCCATTGAGATTGGAGTACGCGAAGCCCATCGTGCTCTAATTGAGGCAGGATTGCGCAATCGGGTCGAGGTTTGGGCTGACGGTGGCATGAAGTCGGTGGACGATATTTTAAAGATGATGGCAGTTGGCGCCAACCGAATTGGATTTGGCACTCTCGCCATGATTGCTGTTGGCTGCACTATTTGCAGGGATTGCCATCTCGGCACCTGTCATGTTGGCATCACCGCACACTTTCAGTCCGAGGGTGAAGCGCTGAAATTTGGTCTCAAAAAATACAAGCCACGTGAATTAGGCCTATCGGTGAACCGGCTTTGCACTTTGTTCGGGATGATGCAGATAGCTTTAAAAGAGAGGGCAGGCATGCTGGGTTTAAGCAACCTGACCGAGTTGGTCGGAAACACAAATTATTTGGTGCAAAAACGTGAACTGGACAAGGTAGACTGTACAGAGCTTCTTGCTCCTCTAAATGGCAACAGTTGGCGTGAGCATAAACCCCGTAATCCTTTGCGAAAAAAAATTCGACGGCCAATGACTTCATTGACCAGAATGATTTCAAACTCAATCGCTAAGGAAATTAAACGGGGATACCGTGAGATTATTTATGAAGATGAAGACGTAACCAATGTAGACCGTGCAATTGGTACTCATTTATCTGGTATGATGGCGCGTAAGGAATTTACAAACGAACAAAACGGCAATCAGGCAGATGAAAGTGTACAAGCCTATTTGCGCTTCAAAGGCAATCATGTTCCCGGGAATGGTTTGGGCGCTTTTAATACTACAGGAGTACATATTCTGGTCCGGGGTGGCGCTCAAGATGGAACGGCAAAATGTGCGAACGGCGGTACCGTGACAATTTTGAAAGGAGAGAACCATGATGGTATTTTCGTAGACGGTTCGGTAGGTAAGTGTTTTGCCTATGGCGCTCAAAGCGGCACATTTGTTGTGCAGGGGAATGCTGACTCCCGCGCGGGCATTCGACTTTCTGGAGCCGATCTAATCATAGGCGGCAGACCTGCCAAATCTTTAAATGACCTATCAGGTAACCTTGCCAATCATGCGAATATCAAAGGTTTCGCTTTTGAATACATGACCAGCGGTCGCGTTCTTATCCTCGGAGATCCCGGTCCGTGGATGTGTTCCGGCATGAGCGGCGGAATCATTTATTTCCGTCTCGACGAAAAAGTCGGACTGACGCGAGAAGCACTAAACAGGAGAATAGCACCAGGCAGCCGGGTGAGCATAAAGAAAATTTCTCGAAAAGACGAGGGTAGCATTATCGGTTTACTGGAAATTTATTTGGAGACACTGCAACAAAGCCATCAACATGATGAGATAGAGTTTATAGAAGCGCTCGTTGGAAATGTTCAACCATCTTTTGTTAAGGGTGAACCAGGTAGTGCGGCGAAGTAACAGGAAAAATCTATGTGAATTTTGGCATCGAATGTTGAAAATACAAAACTGCCGCCCCGAGAACCGCAGCCTGACTTAAAGTTGATTGTTCGATTACGAGCTTTTCTATGCTTCTCTGAAACGGAAACTCTCGCAATTTTCGGTGCATTGCATGTTTGAAAAATAAGAACGCATTACTGACTGAGCCACCGATTATTTCTTTAACCTGCATTATTCATAAAATTTAAATGATGTGCCTGGCACTTAGTAGGTTTTTATAAGGTTAGCAAATAAGCAAATATTTAATAGCTTTTACAATTTTGAGTAAGTGCCAGGCACATTTTTGCCAGTTTGTGAATAATAGAAGTTAAGGGATAACGTGGCTTTTATGGTCTTTTTTTCATCGGGGATTTATGCCCGTTTTCTGTGGCGCCATCGGTCAAGAGCCACGGCCACGACAATGATGAGACCAGTGACAATTTCCTGAATCCAGTTAGGCAGCCCCATCTGTGAGCAGCCTGAGCGAATGACCGTCATGATGAATGC
>JAJDAE010000194.1 GCA_029262035.1 Candidatus Zhuqueibacterota bacterium | reverse complement strand
TGTAGTATATAAATATAAAGATTTGAAGATTTTATGTTCCTTTAATAAAGCCGTGCAAATATGAATCAAACAGACAGTGATGTACAGTTGTGCATCAGGAAAGTAGTTGATGGTGATTCAAGGGCATTTGAAGAGATAGTAGTAACTTACCAGAAACGTATTTACTACACTATCCTGCAAGTGGTAATGAATCATGACGACACCGATGATGTACTTCAGGAAACCTTTATAAAGGCGTTTACAAAACTAGATACATACGACTCGCAATACCCGTTCTATCCATGGTTGTATCGTATCGCAATCAACACCGCCTTAAATCATCAGAAAAAGAAAGCTCGCCAGCGGGCTATGTCACTCGATGATTTAGATGGGAATGTTTATTCTGTTGAGTTATCCGAATCGCCAAGGCAAAATTATGAACTGGAAGGTGATGAGTTGGCAGATAAATTAAAACTTGCTCTGGAATCAATTCCGATAGAGCAGAGAGTTGTCTTCACCTTGAGAGTTAACGATGGTTTGAGCTACCAGGAGATAAGTGATACGCTGGATATTTCTATCGGTACTGTAATGTCACGATTATCTCGTGCTCGGGAAAAATTAAGAAGCTTATTGGTTGGTTATGTCGAATCTAAAGATGTTAAGGTTTATAAAAAATGAAAACATGTAAATATCAGTCTCTTTTAGGGCTATACTTCGATAACTCGCTCCCGGATCAAGAAAGCGATGAGATTTCGGAGCATCTGAATTCCAGTACCCGGTGCGATTGTTTAAAGGAACTGGCAAGGCTAAGCAAGATCGAACGAATTGTAAAAAATGATTTATTCAAAGCTCCGCCGGAGAATTACTGGCATGAGGTCTCTGCTACTATTCTGACACGGATAGGCGCTCATGCTAAACCGGTTCCGGTTGAAGTATCATGGTTTAAGACGTTTATTGCAGACTCTGTTGCCTTTTTAGAGGGCAACGCCCTGAAGTTAAGTTTCTCAGGTGCATTTGCGGTTGGCATGTTAATTTTAATTCTTTCATATAATTTTTCAGATGTTCAGGATCCGAGCCAGGTGGCCATACCTGAACTAAACACAGAGTCGTCTGTAATTGAAACCCGGACGATTGCAAGTATTAAGTCGAAACCAGCTGCAAATTTAGAGCAAGATAGCTTTGAAACAAATGTCGCTCCAGTGCTGTCTCAGGGTGACTTACAAAATGTACTCGATTTAAATACAAAAAATCAGCCTGAAGTTCTTTATATTGACAATCGCGCGATTGCTTCATTGGGTTTTGATTTTGGAGGAGAGCTTATACCTTTGCCGCCATACGAAGTGGAGCTTGGCTTAGATGATGATGCCGGCTTGGATGAAGAAAAACAGCTTGGTCAGCAGACATTTGCCCAGAGTTTAAGTGGTGCACGGTATGATGTGGATAATCTGCTTAAGGAAACCGCAGAACCGGCAGACGGGGAGAGCGATTTTGCTGAAACACTTTGGATAGTTCAACAAACCGTTTCGTTAAATGAGAAGAAAAATATCTGGCTGTCCTACATCACTCGTGAAATGAACTCAACCTACCGCTATATGGGGACTTACAATCTTGCTTTGGTTTATGCAAAAATATCCATAGAGAGTAAAGACCCGGAAAAAGCACAAGAAGCCCTTGAGTTTATTGAAAGCAATGAAGCATCATTAATCCAGCAAATGACAGAACAAAGATTTAATAACATCAAAAATACGCTAAATTTAATATCTCAAAGATATTAAACGATACGAACTAAATATTGCTAGCCTGCCTGACTTCAGCCATGAAAACTAATTTCCCCGTTATCTTTCTCCTTTTTTTCTTTTGTTATGCCAATACGGGTTTTTCACAAGGATTTGTCGTTGCCAAAAGCAAGACACAGCGAGTTGAAGTTGAGCTTTTAAAGTATAAAGCCAAAGTTGTAATTGATAATAATATAGCGCATGTTGAAATTGACCAGGAATTCTTTAATCCCAGCGCAAATTCTGTACAGGCAAATTACTACTTTGTATTTCCTGCGGGGGGGCGCGTAAATAGTTGTACGCTGGAGTTGGAGGGGGCGGTTTTTGGCGGTGAGCTGATGGAGAAGAAACAGTCAACTCAACTCTGCTTTGCATTTATAAAAGACGGTTTCAGCCCGTCTTTTTTTGATTTAATGGACAGGCAGTGGTTTCAGGTTAATGCATATCAGATTCCGGCAAAAGAAAAACGGTCTATTACTTTTAAATATTCTCAAATTCTGAATACAGAGGGCGGACTTACAAGACTTGATTTTCCAAGATATCCGGGCAACCTGCAAAGAAGGGCGTTTGAAATAACATCTGGTAGAGGACTAAAAAATTATACTGTAATAGCCTCTACGGCTGTGTCTCTGGAAGGATTGAGTGATTTAAAGAAAGATGCCGTCGCATTTGAAAAAAGCTTCAAAGTCACTTTACTTTCGGATTCTTATATTAAGAATATTTATTCTCCTAATTGCAATATAAACATTGACCGCAAAAACAGATCACGGGTAAATATTTCTGTAAATAATAAGGATTTGCTTTCAAACGACCTTGTACTTTATTATGCCCAGGATGAAAAGGATATAAGCTGCAATGTACTAAGCTACAGGCCAGATGAGTCAAAGGATGGCTACTTTATGCTTTTGGCCTCACCATTAAATCCTGTGCCTAAAAGTAAAATTTTACCCAAAGACATTATTTTTGTTTTAGATGTTTCAGGTAGTATGGCAGGCGAAAAGCTTAAGTTCGCCCAAAACGGGTTGAAACGATCTATCAAAAATCTAAATCGAGATGACTATTTCAACATAATAACCTACGGCTCTGCAATAAAAATCTACCAAAAGAATCTGGTCAAAGCTTCGGAGTTTAGTACAGATGCTTGCGAGTACGTTGAAGCCCTGGTTTCCGGTGGTGGCACAAATATTAACGCAGCGCTTTTAACGGCATTTAGCATTAAACCCAAATATGACAAGATAAAACAGATTATTTTTATTACTGATGGTGTGCCAACTGTTGGTGTTACAGATACTTTCACTATACTCGAAAATGTCAAAGGATTAAACGCATACGATTATCAAATTCATACATTTGCAATTAAAAGTGAAGTAGATGCAAAATTGTTGCAAAGTCTTACAAGTCTCACGAGCGGGCATTCGGAATATGTTCAGCGGTTATCCCAATTAAGCGACAGACTGGTTCAATTTATCAAGTCGGTTAAATCTCCCGTATTGGGTTCAATTAATTTTTCAGTTTCAAATGCTGAACTTAGAGATGTGTTTGGGAACAATTACCTGAATATCTACCAGAATGCAAAAATTATAATTGTTGGAAGATATAAACAGCCAGGGCAGTTCAATTTATATTTAAGCGGAAATGGTCAGAATGGTGAAAAAAAACTACAGTTTGATATAACTTTTGCTCAAAGCTCTAACGAAAATATTTTCATTAAATATATTTGGCAAAAAAGAAAACTCGGATTCTCGCTGGAAAAGCATAAGGTTTTTAGTAAATCTGAGTATGAATATTTTAGAAAAGAACTCTCTCCACTTTTAGATGATTTTGATGTTAGTACTGAAAAAAATGATGAATTTACCGGGGAAAAAGTAATCGCAAGAATCGAAACCCTGAAAAGCTTAAAAGAGGCTGTTTCATTCAACCAAACAATTAATACAAAAACAAAAAATATAAATAATAGAATTTTTAAGTTAAATACAGATGGATATTGGCAAGATACTGCAATTTCTTTAGAATCAAAAGATAGCGACCATGGTTTGCATCTCAAATATGGCGGTAAAGCCTACTTTGATTTGGCGAAAGAAATCTCCGTTTTACGCCCATTTTTGGCGTTAGGGAACCGCCTGGATTTGAGTCACGCCGGCTACCACATCAAGATAGATAAATACGGACTTGAGGAGATAAGCCGTTTGCCATTTTAAATTCTCTCTTCTTTAAGAACTCCATTTATTCCTGCTTAATTTCAGCAAGGAAAATTGCTGTGCGAATGCACGGCTTTTTTTATTTTAGTATTGATTTTATTTCAATTTATAGTTATTGTAACCCTGCCATAAAGTACCCGGGATAGTATGATTTCAATAAATTCTCAAGTAATATCTCTAGTTGAAAATGCATTGCACGAGGACTTGGAAAACCTCGGCGACTGCACTTCAAAGTTTATACTTACTCCTGAAGCGACCTGCAATGCTAAGCTAATAGCCAGGCAAGAAGGTGTTTTAGCCGGGTTGAATATCTTCGAATACGTTTTTAAAAAGTGTCATGCGGATATTCTAATTGAGTATCATTTCCAGGATGGTGAGACGACACAGAATGAGGATTTAATTTGTAGCATAAGTGGTAACGCTATTTCGATTCTAACAGCCGAACGAACTGCGCTTAACTTTCTTCAGCGTCTTTCCGGAATCGCAACTTTGACTTCCAGCTTTGTAGAAAAAGTAGGAGGTACAAAGGCAAAAATCCTAGACACGAGAAAGACAACCCCCGGTTATCGGAAATTGGAAAAGTACGCTGTTAAAATGGGTGGTGGACAAAATCACCGCATGGGTTTATATGATATGATTTTAATTAAGGATAATCATATAGCGGCAGCCGGAAGCATTTCAAATGCTGTGACCCTTGCCGTTCAAAGCATGAAAGTTGAAAAACTCGAGCTGAAAATTGAAGTTGAAGTGACCAATTTAAGTCAATTGAAAGAAGCAGTTGATTTACCGATTCAAAGAGTAATGCTCGATAACATGTCACTCAAAGATATTCAGATGGCTGTTGAATTTGTAAACGGTCGCCTTGAAACTGAAATCTCCGGTGGCGTTACGCTGGAGACTGTCAGGGGATTTGCTGAAACCGGCGTGGATTTTATTTCAGTTGGTGCATTAACACATTCCGCACAAGCTATGGATTTTTCATTATTAGTCAATTAATATGATAAAAAAATTGGACCACATTGGTATCGCTGTTTCGGATTTAAAAACTTCCAAACAAAAATTTAAAACTCTGACAGATGTCAAATCGCCGATAGGGGAGTTAGTGGAATCGCAAAATGTGGAAGTTGCATTTTATCCTGTTGGTGAAAGCCGGCTTGAGTTATTGCAGGGAACCAGTCCGGATTCTCCCATAAGCAAGTTTATCGAGAAAAAGGGTGAGGGGATCCATCATCTTTGCTTTGAGGTCGAAGACTTGATCGAAACAAAGCTCGGACTTTCAAAAGCTGGAATTGAATTTATTGAAAATATTTCTGAAGCAGGCGCCGGGGGAACAAAAGTCGCCTTTATACATCCCAAAAGTATGGGTGGGATTCTGATTGAGCTTGTTGAATATCCTTAAAACTAACCCTGCCATCAATCGTGTCCGATATCACTCTCAAAGAAAAACTTAACAATTTACCGACAAAGCCGGGCTGTTATCTTTTTACAGATAAGACGGAAAAAATTATCTATATCGGAAAGGCAAAAATTTTACGAAATAGAGTGCGTTCGTATTTTCAGGAGAGTCGGCCACAAGATTCAAAGACCAGGCGTTTGCAGTCAAAAATAGTTGATGTTGATGTTATTGTCACAGATTCAGAAATGGAAGCGCTGATTCTTGAAATGAACCTGGTTAAAGAATACAAACCACGCTACAACATAAACTTAAAGGATGATAAAAGTTTCCCGTATATCAGGGTTACTAAAGAAAGATTTCCGCGTATTTTCCCGACCAGGCGTGTGATTCAGGATGGCTCAAAATATTTCGGGCCCTATACAGATGTGGCCTCCATGCGAACTCTTCTTAAGTCGGTTAACCGGATATTCTCAGTTCGAAGCTGTAATTATGATTTAACCGAAGAAGCGGTTGGCAAAAAGAAGTATAAAATTTGCCTGGACTATCATATTAAAAAATGCGATGGCCCATGCGAAGGGTTAGTTGATGAAGCAGAATATACTGAAATGATCGGACAGGTTATCAACTTCATCAACGGAAAAAATAATACAGTTGTCGTAAGTCTGAGAGAACGAATGGGAATTTTATCAACCAGGCTGCAATTTGAACAAGCTGCGCGAGTCAGGGACCAAATTAAATTTATAGAGGAATTTCAATATCGGCAAAAAATTGTGTCGGTTGAAACAAAAGACCGCGATATCCTTGCCGTGGCAATGGAAGGCGCTATGGCGTGTGGAATTATCTTTAAGGTACGCGATGGTAAAATTCTCGGAATGCAACACTTCTTCTTAAATGGCGTTGAGGAAGAACCTTATGGTACCGTCGTTTCTGCATTCTTAAAACAAGTATATTTAAAGTCCGACTTTATTCCGGAGGAAATCTACTTGCCCATTGAAATTTCTGAGGCTGATTCAATTGAGAGTTGGCTTTCCGAAAAACGAGGTAAGCGCACACGGCTGTCAACACCTCAAAAAGGTCAAAAGGCGAAACTGGTTAAAATGGCACAGAAAAACGCTCAATTGCATTTGGATGAATTGAAATTGCAAAAACTCAAAACTAAAGATTCTGTGCATCATAATGTTAAATCTCTACAGCGAGATTTGCGTTTGAAAAGACCGCCCAGACGCATTGAATGTTTTGACATATCAAATATTCAAGGTACTGATCCGGTTGCCTCCATGGTTGTTTTTATCAATGGCAGGCCGAAGAAAAGCGATTATCGCAAATTTAAAATTCGTTCGAAGCAAACCCCGGATGATTTTGCAATGATGGCCGAGGCAATACGGCGGCGCTATTCCGGTTCACTTGCAGCTAAAACAGACCTGCCGGATCTGATTTTGGTTGATGGCGGCAAGGGGCAACTATCCTCGGCATTGAATGTTTTGATTGAGCTGGAAATGGCCGAACAGCCTATCGCAGCCCTGGCTAAACGCCTTGATGAAGTTTATGTACCTGGTTCATCAGCGCCTCAAAATATTCCCCGGGCCTCATCCGGACTGAAAATACTACAGCAAATCCGGGATGAAGCGCATCGGTTTGCTATCACCTATCACAGAACGTTGCGGTCGAAACGTACGGTTCAATCTGAATTGGATGTAATCCCCGGAATCGGCAAATCAAAAAGGAATGCACTGATAAAATATTTCGGCGCTGTGAAACATATCCGTGAAGCAGCCATTGACGAAATTGAGTTAGTGAGTGGTATCAATTCTCAACTCGCAAGAAGTATCTGGAATCATTTTCACATTGTACAAAAGAAAGAAGGCGATGCGGAAAATTAAGAGTTTCATAGTTGTTTTTATTGTTTTTTGCCTCAATTTAGGACAGGCATTATCTATTGTAAAAAAGGACCCCAAGCCTACCAGCTTGGTTTTCCCTTCTTTTTTGCACACCATGGGTATCCGCAAAGCGACAAAGTTACATTTAATGATTTATACGCGGAACAAAGTGAAAGTAAAGAACCCGCAAGGCCTGGTTGTCACCCGCCTCCATAGCTGGGAAGATCCTGACGATAAAAAAGACGATGATGAAGTGACCGGCTACGGTGTAAATACAGGTCAAAATTTGATCGTGTATAATAAGTCGATGACCGCCCTTGGCTTTTACGGGCGCAATGAAAAGGGCATTCGGAAACTCAACGGGCCAACGGGGATAGCCGCTAATAGTCAGGGTGATATTTACGTTACAGATACCGGAAATAATAGAATCGTCAGATTGTTTAATCCCAAAAAGGAACTCAAATTTGTAAACGCCATTGGCGGCAAAGGCACGCAACCGGGGCAATTTATTTCACCTGAAGGTATTGCCATGGACTATAGCGGCATGGTCTATATTTGCGATAAAGGTAATGACCGCATCCAGATGATTCGCCCGGACAATAAGCTACATTTTTGGTTTGGCGACAAAGGAAAAGACGATGGCCAGCTTTGGCAGCCAACTGCAACTGCTGTTACAAACGGCCGCGAGAGATGGACGCACTATAAGAGTCCTTTTATGGTTGTGGTTGATCTGGATGGCACCCGGCTTCAAAAATTCGACCTCAATGGCAATTTCATTAAATCTGCAAATATAGAAAATACAGGGTTTGCCGACGGAAAATTTTTCTACCTTGCTTTGGATTATTATAGCAATATTTGGGTGACTGATTTTGAAAACCACTGTATTCATAAGTTCGATAGAAATTTGGAGTTTTTGACTACTTTTGGCAAAAAGGGAAATGATGACAGAGAATTTATTGAACCCCGTGGTATTTCTATTTACAAAAGATTTGGCCAGGTTTTTATTGCTGAGAAAGAATCCGCTCAGTATTACTGGATTGGGACAGACATCAAGGACCTTAAGGTGAGTTTACGAAATGAAAATAATCTCATCGCACTTAATTTTTTTCTGACCGAGCCTTCGTTATTAACTTTGACCGTTTCATCGAAAAATAATAATTTTGAAAAGAAAATTTTCGAACGCAATAAATTTTTCTCGGGACAGCAAATAGTGTATTTTAATGCGGATTGGAAGCATTCGTATAAAATGACTCCTGAAAAAAATGAATTACAGTTTACTTCAGGTAAATATAAATTTCAGTTAAAAGTAGAACCAACATATTCATCAATTAACTATTTTGCAAAAGAGGTTGAAACTTCTCTCTCAATTAATTAAATTCATGGCCTTATGAATGAACCTATTGTCAATTTGAATCTCGCTCAGGAGCACGGACTCTCTGAGGAAGAATACCGGAAAATATTAGATATTTTAGGGAGAACGCCGACTTTTACTGAGCTCGGTATTTTTTCCGTCATGTGGTCGGAGCATTGCAGCTATAAAAATTCGATTGCCCTATTGAAAACTCTGCCAAAGAAGGGACAGCATTTGCTTGTCGAAGCTGGAGAGGAAAATGCCGGTCTTGTTGATATTGGTGATGGACTGGCTGTGGCATTTAAGATTGAAAGCCATAATCACCCTTCAGCGGTTGAACCTTATCAGGGGGCTGCAACGGGAGTCGGCGGCATTCTGCGCGATATTTTCACCATGGGGGCTCGTCCGATAGCTGCGCTTAACTCGCTTCGATTTGGCAGTTTAAAAAATGCCCGTGTACGCTACCTCTTCGATGGCGTTGTAAAAGGTATCGGTGACTATGGTAACTGCTTTGGCGTCCCAACAGTGGGCGGTGAAATTTATTTTGATGACAGTTATCAAGGCAATCCATTGGTCAATGCAATGGCTGTTGGTATAGTGAAGCATGATAGGGTGGCTACGGCAACAGTAAAAAATACAGGCGCATCGGTTATGATTATTGGCTCTTCGACTGGAAAAGATGGCATTCACGGCGCCACATTTGCATCCGAAGAAATCAGCGAAGCATCCGAAGAAAAACGCCCACAGGTACAAGTTGGCGATCCTTTTACGGAAAAATTATTAATGGAAGCAACGCTTGAGATGATTAAAAATGATCTGATTGTGGGGATTCAGGACATGGGCGCAGCCGGGATCACCTGTTCAACCAGTGAAATGACGGCAAAGGGCGGTTGCGGTATGGAAATCGAACTCGCCAAAGTTCCACTCCGTGAAAAAAATATGACGCCTTATGAAATCATGCTGTCCGAATCTCAGGAACGTATGCTTCTTGTAGCTCAAGATGGAAAAGAAGATGAAATAAACGCTATTTGTGAAAAATGGGATTTAGAATCCGAAATTATAGGCCAAGTGACTTCCGGGAAAAATATTGTTGTAAAAAATAACGGAGAAACAGTTGCGGACATTCCGGCTGATGTTTTGGTTTTGGGTGGTGGAGCGCCGGTATATTATCGCGAGACCAAAAAACCGGATTATATAGACGCGGCTGAGGCATTTGATGTTAATACAATACCTAAACCAAATGATTATAATTCGGTTTTAGTCAGCTTGCTTTCTTCACCAAATATTGCAAGTAAGGAGTGGGTAGTACAACAGTACGACCACATGGTCAGATCAAATACTGTAAATTTACCTGGCTCGGATGCTGCAGTGATACGTATAAAAGGAATAGAAAAAGGATTGGCTTTAAAAACAGATTGCAACAGCCGCTTTGTGTATTTAAACCCAAGAACAGGAACCCAAATTGCAGTTGCGGAGTCTGCGAGAAATGTTGTTTGCTCAGGTGGAAAACCTGTTGCAATAACGAACTGTTTGAATTTTGGCAATCCTTATAAGCCTGAAATTTACTGGCAGTTTAAAGAAGCCATCGGTGGGATGAGCGATGCTTGCCTGGCGCTGAAAACGCCGGTAACAGGCGGCAATGTCAGCTTTTACAATGAAAACCCAATGGGTGCTGTTTACCCGACACCGGTTATTGGAATGCTCGGTATTCTTGAGAATATGAATCATGCAACGACTTCATTTTTTAAAAATGAAAATGATATGATTGTGTTACTAGGTGAGAATAGTGGTCATGTGGGGGGTAGCGAGTATCTCAAGCTGCAACTTGATAAGGTAACAGGAGCATGTCCTGCACTCGACCTTGAGTTTGAGGCTCGGCTCCAGGATTGCTGCCTTGAGGCAATTCAAAATGGTTTTGTAAATTCCGCTCACGACACATCTGAGGGCGGACTTGCTGTGGCTTTGGCCGAATGTTGTTTTCTCAATCCAAAAGATAATTTTGGAGCTGATATTACAATTAATGAAACCGACAGAATGGATTTTATTCTTTTTGGCGAGGATCAATCCCGCGTTATCGTTTCTTTAAATAGCGGTGATTATGGCAAGTTAAGTTCGATCACTGAAAAACATAAAGTTCCAAATTCTGTTTTAGGAACGGTAACAAGCGGTAATTTAAAAATAAATGCCTTGATTGACTCTAATGTGAACCAACTTGAACGGGCTTACCGAGGTTCAATCGGTAACGAAATGGATATTGAGGGAAATATTTAACATATTTCATTAAACTAAACGGAAACCAAATTTAGCCTCAAATTCGTATTCCGAGTTTGGGGCTGTTTTATAAAATCAGGAACAAAAAATGTCAGCGATTAAACCAAGTATACCCAAAGGCACCCGGGACTTCCTGCCTGAAAAGATGTATAAGCGCCAGCAGGTTATCGGTACGATAAAAGATACTTTTGAAAAATATGGATATGCGCCGCTTGAAACACCTTCCATCGAAAAGCTAAAAGTCCTTTCAGGTAAGTATGGGGACGAGGGCGAGAAGTTGCTCTTTAAAGTATTGAAACGCGGAACCGGACTTGAAAATCTTCTCAAAGAGGAAAATGAATTTGTGGTTTCAGAATACGATCAGCTTGTTGAAGAGGCACTGAGATATGATTTAACCGTGCCTCTGAGCAGAGTAGTGGCCATGTACCAAAATGAATTAACCATGCCGTTTAAACGTTACCAGATTCAACCGGTTTGGCGGGCCGACCGTCCACAAAAAGGCCGTTACCGTGAATTCTACCAATGCGATATTGATACTGTTGGCACTGAGTCCATGTTGGCTGACGCTGAATCCCTGGCAATTGTAGATGAAATTCTAAGGAAATTAGGATTTACAAAGTTTGTCATTCGTTTAAATAATCGAAAACTTCTCAATGGCATTTTAGAGTATTCGGAAATTTCGGGAGACCAAAGTGTTTCTGCAATGATTGCCATCGATAAAATGGATAAAATTGGACTGGATGGCGTCAGGAAGGAGCTTGAGGGAAGAAGCATTTCCGCTCAGAGTATTTCAAAATTACTTTCGGTCATGGAGTTTACCGGAACCTCAGAGGAAACGTTCTCTTTCCTAAGCAAAACCTGCGGGGCTAACGTGTCTGTGCAAACAGGTATTAGTGAGCTGGATGAAATTGCTAATTATACCGAAAGTCTTGGCATGCCGCAAGATAGCTATAAGATCGATCTCTACCTGGTTCGCGGGCTGGGCTATTATACCGGACCTATTTACGAATCTGTCGTAGAAGAGCCTAAAATAGGCAGCTTAACAGGTGGCGGTCGTTACGACAAGTTGATCGGCATGTTTTCCGGAAATGATATTCCAGCTACGGGCACTGCATTTGGCATAGAACGCATTATAGATGTTATGGAACAGCTTGAGATGTTTGAGGATATTAAAACTAAAACAAAAGTCCTGGTAACCATTTTCGACGGAGACTCAATTGCTGACAGTCTGGCTTTTGCTGCTGAGTTACGAAAAGCAGGAATTGCCACTGAATGCTTTCCGGAGGCCGTTAAAATGAAAAAGCAGCTTTCTTATACGAACAAAAAAGGCATTCCTTTCTGTATTCTGATTGGCCCTGATGAAATAGCCAAACATGAGGTATCAGTAAAAAGTATGGACTCCGGCGAACAAACAACATTATCGCGTAGTGATGCTGTTTCCTTCCTGCTAAAAAATTCAATGGGATAAAAAATAGGGACTGGCTAATCAAAGTTGCAAGCGCTCAGTGGTCTGCCAGTCCCCGGGGTGATTGATCTCCGCAAGATGCTATGCCGAAGGGTTGGAGTGGAGATCAAAATTCTAGATCTATTAAATCCTTTTTTGACTTAAACTGATAACTTTGGGTAGGTAAATCAATCAGAGCCTCGAAACATCCATGTTTCCGTGAATCGTAGAACGGTCACTTCCATAGCAAAATGAGTGCCATTCTGAAACACATATATAAAAAGGACTTATTCCTGCCTGATCCTTATTGTGAGGTGGAAGAAAACCAATTAATCCTTGGTTGGCAATGAAACAGGTGTCTTGTTTTGGAACAGCGCTCTTTTTTTTATTTCTTGGCCTTGCTCCCCTTTAAGTTTTTTTAGAATGCTGTCTAACGCAGCTATCCATACTTCGGGGTTTTCGTGGGCTTGTTTCAAAACAACATCAAATTCAGATTTGCCAAGTTGCATACTGTCTAACGTAGATTTAAGGAAATTTGTATCAAGCTTCGCTGAATCAATGGAAGCTAAAATCAATTCTTTGTAGAATTGAGGAAGTTTACCGGTACTTTGTTGTACTGGTTTTTCTTCACAGGCTGTGGTAATTAAACAAGTCAAAATAATTATAGAAATCGGACGCATCTTAAGTCCCGTTTTAAAATGATAATTCTGAGCTAAATGTATGAAAATATAGTAATCTGTGTCAACAAAATACCTTGACTTTATACACTTTTTTTGATAGTTTTACACTTGATTTTTTAACATTTGAATGTGCCAATCGGTTTGTCCTATAAAATAAAAAAAGATAAAAGCCATTTTGTTTGCCAGAATTGCGGTTATTCATCACTGCGGTGGGTTGGCAGGTGTTCTGAGTGCGAATCCTGGAATAGCTTCATTGAAGAGACAATCGTTAAACCTTCGGCCAATTCAAACCTTATTGCTACTGAGGCATCAAAGGCTATAAAATTATCTGAAGTTTCATTTGCCGATTCCCCCAGAATTACTTCTCATAGTAACGAATTTAATCGGGTATTGGGTGGTGGAATTGTCCGGGGTTCACTGGTTCTGATAGGCGGGAGTCCGGGAATTGGGAAATCCACCTTGATGCTGCAAGAGGGAGCTTATACAGCAAAAAAGAGTTTTCAGGTGCTTTATGTATCAGGTGAAGAATCGTATCGTCAGGTGAAGTTACGAGCGGACAGATTAGGCATCAATTCCGAGGATTTGTTTATTCTCGCGGAAACGGATATTAACAAAATATTAGACACATTTCAAAAAATAAAGCCGCAGATGGTGATTGTTGACTCAATTCAAACAATTTTCCAGCCGGCATTTGAAAGCTCACCTGGCAGCATAAGCCAGGTTCGTGAATGTGCGTTGGCATTTTCCAAAGTAGCCAAGTCATCGAATGTCCCAATATTTTTAATTGGCCATGTTACAAAGGATGGCTATATTGCCGGCCCGAAAGCTCTTGAGCATTTAGTGGATGTTCTGCTGCAATTTGAAGGAGACCGGGAGCATTTTTATAGAATTTTGCGTGCAGTAAAAAATCGGTTTGGCTCAACCCGGGAAATCGGGGTTTTCGAAATGAAACAAAACGGACTAGAGGAAGTTACGAATCCATCAGCTCTTTTTTTAGAGCATCGGAAAGAAAATATTTCCGGTTCATCAATTGTTTGCATCATGGAAGGTACAAGGCCATTCCTGGTTGAAATTCAGGCATTAGCAACATCAACTAACTTTGGTATGCCTCAGCGCACAACAACCGGAGTTGATGCAAAGCGACTTTCATTGCTTATTGCGGTGCTGGAAAAGCGAATCGGACTCAGGCTTGGCGGCTATGATATTTTTGTCAATGCAGTAGGCGGGGTGAAAATAGATGAAACATCAGCCGATCTTGGGATTCTGACTTCGATTACTTCCAGTTTTAGAGATGAAATTGTAGATGCTAATACGGTAGTTATCGGAGAGATCGGTCTTGGCGGAGAAATCAGAGCTGTATCACAAATTGAAAGCCGTCTTGAAGAAGCAGCAAAGTTAGGGTTTAAAAAAGCAATTGTCCCAAAAATAAATTTAAAAGGAATTGAAAATAAATCTTTAGAGCTCGTAGGTGTCGAAAAAGCCGAAGAAGCACTTGAAGAGGTGATGGCCTGAGCTTTTTCACCTTAAAACACACAGATGGAAAAACGAAGGCCAGAGCTGGTACCCTTGAAACAGCGCACGGAACAATTGAGACCCCGGTTTTTATGCCGGTTGGTACTCAGGGGACAGTGAAAACATGCTCACCGAATGAGTTGAAAACAGCAGGAAGTCAAATAATTTTGGGTAATACTTATCATCTCTATTTGCGCCCGGGTCATGAAATAATTGAAAAAGCGGGAGGACTGCAAAAGTTTTCAAACTGGAATATGCCGATGTTAACTGACAGTGGTGGATTCCAGGTTTACAGTCTGTCAGATCTTCGAAAAATATCAGATGAACGGGTTGTGTTTAAATCACATTTGGATGGCTCTTACCATGAATTTACACCTGAAATCGCAATGGATATTCAAATGAGTTTAGGCTCAGATATCATGATGGTTTTAGATGAGTGTCCGCCTTACCCCTGTACAGATGAATATGCAGCCCAGGCAGTAGAGCGGACATCCAAATGGGCCAAACGGTGTTTGGAAAAAGTACGAAATACTGAGCCGAAATTAGGTTATGACCAAGTAGCTTTTGCCATAGTTCAGGGAAGCACTTCTATCGAGTTAAGAAAAAAAAGCGCTTATGCCCTCATAGAATTAGATTTTCCGGGGTACGCCATCGGCGGGCTTTCGATCGGGGAACCAAAACCAATTCTGTTTGAAATGGTCGATACCTGTACGGACTTGCTGCCAACAAGCAAGCCGCGATATTTAATGGGCATGGGCAAGCCCGAAGATATCGTTGAAGGTATTTCTCTCGGCGTAGATATGTTCGACTGTGTCCTGCCCACAAGGAATGCGCGAAAGGGACAAGTCTTTACCTGGAATGGCAAAATGAACATGAGAAATGCCCAATATAAAGAGGATTTTAAACCTATTGATGAAAACTGTGGATGTTATGCCTGCACTGGATTTACACGCGCATATATCCGGCATCTGTTGCATGCTGAAGAAATTTTGGGTATGCGCCTGGCATCTATCCATAATATACATTTTTATCATGACTTAGTTACAAGATGTCGTAATGAAATTTACGCTGACAATTTTTCAAACTGGAAATTAATGTTTTTTAATAACTATCATTCTACCAATTAACTGAACGGAGGAAGAAGTGACTCACATATTTCTTACATCAATATTTTTACAAGCTGAAGGCATTGGCGGTTCTCTCGGACTATTTATGCCGATGATCCTTATTTTTGCAATCATGTACTTTTTAATTTTTCGACCGCAAGCAAAAAAGCAGAAAGAACAACAAAAAATGATTAGTGAAATCACCAAAGGCGACAAAGTTATTACTGCCGGAGGTATTTATGGGACAGTTGTTGGGGTTAAGGAGAAAGACGCCATATTAGTTGTTGAAATTGATAAGAACGTCAAAGTTGAATTAAGCCGAAGTTCAATTGCAAAAAAATTAGATTAATCAATGGCTATCAGGAAAATAATTAATTATGGTCATCCATATCTGAGAGTGAAATCTCAAAAGGTCGAAAAAATCGATGATGAGATCCGGAAATTAATCGAAGATATGATTGAAACCATGATTGATGCTGAAGGTATTGGGTTGGCAGCCCCACAAGTGGCGCAAACTATTTCTCTCCTTGTAATAAACACCGACCATATCGAGGAGGGTGCAGAACCGGAGGCATTTATCAACCCCGTTATTTATGATGATGAGGGTGAGAGCAGTATGGAGGAAGGATGTCTTAGTATCCCTGATATTCGTGAAGATGTCAAGCGGCCTGAGACCATAAAAATTAAATATACAGATATAGACGGGCTTGAGCATGATGAGCAAATGAGCGGCATGCTCGCTCGTGTCATGCAACATGAAGTGGACCACCTGAACGGAGTACTCTTTATCGATAAAATCAGTCCAATGAAAAGAAGGCTGCTCTCAAAAAAGCTCAAGAACATCGCATCCGGAAGCAATTAGAACTTATGAAAGTTGTGTTTATGGGAACGCCATCTTTCGCAGTTCCCAGCCTTGAAATTTTAAACAAAAGCAATCATGAGATCATGTCGGTTGTGACTGTACCGGATAAACCTGCCGGGCGTGGTCAAAAGGTTAGGCATTCTCCGGTTAAGGAATATGCGTTAAATCATAACCTGGCAGTATTGCAACCAGATATGATGACGGACGTTCATTTTAGGGAGCAATTATCAAGCTTGAATGCCGATGTTTTCGTGGTTGTTGCTTTTCGCATTTTGCCGGAGGAAGTTTTCTCAATGCCTCCTAAAGGAACAGTTAATTTGCATTCGTCACTATTACCAAAATACCGGGGCGCAGCGCCGATTAATTGGGCAATTATAAATGGCGAAACGGAGACAGGTGTGTCAACCATTTTCATAAACAAAGAGATTGACGCCGGGAATCTTCTTCTTCAACAAAAAGTACTTATAAATAATGAAGATACCGCCGGTGCGTTACATAACAAATTAGCTGAAGTTGGTGCTGCATTGCTTTTAGAGACTGTTACCGGCATCGGGAAAAGCTCAATAGTTGCGAGCAAACAAATTGGGGATATAACTAAAGCCCCTAAATTGACCCGAGAGCTTGGGAATATTAACTGGCAAAAGGCAAGTAGCGAGATCAGGAACTTAGTTCGCGGGCTTGCTCCCAGACCAGGCGTCTACTCCTTTCTAAATAAGAAGATAGTCAAGTTTTTTGAAGTTGAGAATGTTTTTGAAAACTCTATTTCAGGACAGCCCGGAGAAATTATAGAAGCTGATTCGAAGGCAGGCACATTAATTATCGCGACCGGAGATGGCGGCCTAAAAATTGAAACTCTGCAACCGGAAGGCAAACGGAAAATGTCGGCAGGTGAATTCTTGCGTGGATACCAGGTGAAACCAGGAGTACGTTTTGGCTCAGAATAAATCGGTTCGCCTTTTGGCAGTTGAAGCATTGGTCTTGGGACAAAAGCCAGGGAATTATATCGACAGTGTGATCGATAGCATCCTTAATACCTCCAGTTTAAAGTCTGACGACAGAGCTTTATTTGTGGAGTTAGTCAATGGAACTCTTCGCTGGAAAGGTTATTTGGATTGGAATTTAAAACGCCTTTTTCGTGGAAATTTTAATAAAAGTCCCAAAATGCTAAAAAATATTCTTGAGGTAAGCCTCTACCAAATTATTTTTACAAATAAAATACCTGACTACGCAGCGGTTTCGCAGGGTGTTGATATTGCCAAGAAAAAAGGTGGGGCACCTTGGGGTCGATTGGTAAATGCAGTTCTACGAAATTACCTAAAAAATGAGAATGATGCTAAAAATCCTGAGTTGGAAGGTGATTCAAGTTCAGCAATTTCGATTAAATACTCGCATCCGGAATGGATGATCCAGCGCTGGTTAAAAACCTACGGTGTGGAAAATACCCGTAAATATTGTGAATATAACAACAAACGTCCGGTAATTTCCATTCGAGTGAACACCGCCAAAACCTCGGTTGATTTTATTCAAAAAGAATTGAGCACAGCCGGTTACTCAGTTTCCGCTTCAGAGAATTTTAAAGACTTTCTAAATGTGGAAAAATCCCGGGAAATTTCAAAAACATCGCTGTTTAAGAGTGGTTTGTTTACTATTCAGGATGATAGCACTGCTTTACCGCCAATATTACTTGCCCCGCAAAAAGGCGACACCATTCTGGATATGTGTGCAGCTCCCGGCGGCAAGACCTGTTATTTGGCAAATTTAATAGAGGATGAGGGCACTATTTTAGCAGTTGACGCACAAGCAGATCGCCTCGCTCTTGTTAAGCAGAATATTGAACGGCTTGGCCTTAAATCCGTACAGCCGATAAATGCAGATTCACGAACTGTGAAGTTTGAAAAAGTCGATAAGATTTTACTGGATGCACCTTGTTCCGGTCTTGGGGTTCTCGCAAGAAGAAGTGATTTAAGGTGGAAAAGGACTTATTCAGATATTTTAAATATTCAAAAAGTTCAACTTGATTTATTAATAAATGCGGGTAATCTTCTTACTGATGGCGGCGTACTGGTGTATAGTACCTGCACGCTGGAAAAAGAGGAAACAAGCGATTTAATCAATTCATTTTTGAATATAAACCCTCATTTCAAAAATGATACCGAATGTATTTTAAACAAAGAATTCAAAAATGATGATGGATTTTGGCGCACATTGCCATTTGAGCGCAATATAGACGGAAGTTTTTCTGCAAGGTTGATAAAGCAAAATTAATAAGGAAAATATAATCACACATGAAAGATCTGCTAAATAAAATTTTTACGCGTGACCGAATAATTATTATAGTAGCGATTTTTTTGGCTGTTTTATCCATCGTTTTATTGTTCGATCAGATTTTAATGCCATGGTACACAAAACATGGCGAGGCTTTAACCGTTCCAAATCTCATCGCACAAAGATATGAGACCGCCAAAGACATTCTTGAACAGCAAGGACTTAAAGCTGTTAAAGGCGGGGAAAAATATGATGCCAATCTGCCTTTTGGATATGTTGTCGAACAAAATCCAAGCGGCAACCGCCTGGTGAAAAAAGGGAGGCGAGTTTATCTAACCATCAGCGTTGGAGAAAAGGATGTTCAGGTGCCAAATTTGGTCGGCTTATCTGAAAACAATGCTAAAGAAATTATAAAGAGTTATAGTCTGCGATTAGGCCAGGTTGATTATCAATATGTTGTAAATGAAGTTGCAGATATTGTGATTGAACAATCACCTGCTAAAAAATCTTTTATTAAAATCAATTCTGAAATTGATTTAATTGTTAGTTTGGGTGAACCAAAGGAAAATGCGACCATGCCTTTTGTGATCGGAAAAACAATAGAAACTGTAAAGCGGGAAATCCAGAAAGCCGGTTTTCGAGTAGGGCGAATCACCTATAAAATTAGTGATGAATTTCTACCTCAAACCGTTATTCAACAGTCTATAAATGCCGGCACAATAACTGAACATGGTGCTGAAGTCAATTTAATGGTCACTGTATTAACTTTACCTGAATAATAAAAAATGCCAATAATCGCCCCCTCAATACTTGCTGCCGACTTTTCAATTTTAAAAAAACAGATTCAGGAAGCTGAAAAGGCCGGCGCAGACTGGTTCCACTTGGATATTATGGATGGGCATTTTGTCCCAAATATCTCCTTCGGGCCAATGATTGTCGATGCAGTCAACAAAATTACCAATCTATTTTTAGACGTACATTTAATGATATCTGACCCGGATAAGTATGTCGCAGATTTTGTTAAGGCAGGTGCAGATCAAGTCACTGTTCATTCTGAAGCCACACCACATCTGCATCGAACTGTTCAATTAATTAAAAGTCACAATGTAAAGGTAGGCGTTGCACTAAACCCTGCGACTCCTGTCAATCACCTCGAAAACGTTCTTACCGAAATAGACCTGGTACTTGTAATGAGCGTCAATCCCGGGTTTGGTGGACAAAAATTCATACCGGAAGTTTTAAATAAAATCGAAAAAATATCTAAGATGATTAGTATTAGTGAACGGAAAATCAACCTTGAAGTTGATGGTGGTGTTGATGTGGAAACTACACCGTCGATCATTGCTGCCGGTGCAAATGTCCTGGTAGCCGGTTCGGCAATTTTTGGTAAAAAGAATATTGCTGATGCACTAACTGCTATAAAAAATGCATCTCAGCAAGCCTGAACTGCAATCGAAACTTCTTGACATAATTATTGATTATAGCTATATTTTTTATCTAATTTATCTCTTGAGGAGACTATGGCCAAAGGTCGTGTAAAATGGTTTAATGAACAAAAAGGGTTTGGATTTATAGAGCAGGAGGGAGGCGGTGATGTCTTCGTTCATTTTTCTGTTATAGATATGGATGGATATAAAACCTTACAAGAAGGCGCTGAAGTTGAGTTTGAATGTATCTCCGGAGAAAAAGGTTTGCAGGCTACCAAAGTAGGCAAAGCTTAACAAATATTGCGTTGAACCCAATTAGATTGGGACGTTAATTAGGCTCAAAACTAACCAGGAGCTAAATACAGTGATATTTTCAAAAAAAGACATCGATAAAATTTCATCTGTACTTGCCACTGAAGCAAAGGATATGGGAAATAACTTCAGATTTTCTGTGGAAAGTAAAGAGGATGAGGTCAGGAAGTTGTCTTTGGAAATTTATCCTGACATTCAAATCGGCAAAGAGAAAGGCAATTTAATCAGCGTCTATACTCTCAATGCCCATTTACAACTACACTTTTGTACAGGTTATGTTGTGAGCGAAATGTTAGGTGAAGTCACGTTTGTTGGTGAACATAACGGCAGGCTTTCGGGGTTGACGATTGAAAAAGAAGCCGGATGTTCCCTCTATTCAAATGTAAATTCTAGTCTGCTTTCGGGAGATTTCACGCAACTGGGTCCGGAAGTTATGCTTTCCGGAATCGCATTGTCGTTAACGGAAGGAATCCTTCCAGAAACAAATGGCTAATGTTTCTTTTCCGGAAATCATTGAATTTATAAACTTTCTTCAAATTGAAAGAAACGCTTCTCCCAACACAATCAGTTCTTATTCTTCAGACCTTGGCAGTTATTCCCGGTTTATTCAAGAGTTGAAAATTTCAAGAATAACTGAAGTTCACCCCTCAAATATTTTCTCGTATCTCGGTAAATTGCAGCATGACGGAATAGCCCCATCCAGTAGCGCGAGAAAACTCACATCAATTCGGATGTTTCATAAGTTTCTTGTGCAGGAAGGGTATTGCGATTCAAATCCTGCCAGTGTAATAAACTTTCCGAAACTTACCAAATATTTACCCACCGCATTGAACCAAAATGAAATTGAAAATATTCTTGAGTTACCAGATATTTCTGAAGTAAAGGGATTGCGGGATCGCGCAATGCTTGAATTCCTTTATGCCACTGGTGTTCGTGTCTCAGAACTATTGAATATGGAAGCCAGAAATCTTTTTCTTGAACAGAGTTACGTCCGAGCCACAGGTAAGGGTAACAAAGAGAGGATTATCCCTATTGGCGGACAGGCTACTCATTTTGTAGAACTTTATCTCGCCAAAGCACGACCTGTTATTGCCAGGCCTTTAAAAAGCAAAAGTATTCTTTTTTTGAATATGAGAGGGGGCGGGTTGAGTAGAATGGGGTTTTGGAAAATCCTCAATTATTACGTAAATTTGGCGGGAATTCAGAAGAAAGTTTCTCCGCATACATTCAGGCATTCTTTTGCCACACATCTTATAGAAGGTGGCGCCGATTTACGAGCGGTGCAAGAAATGCTTGGCCATTCAGATATTACAACCACTCAAATATACACTCACCTTGATCGTGATTATCTGAAGGAAGTACACAAAACTTTTCATCCTCGAGAGAAGTATGCACCCAAATAGAAAATTAGACTCTGATTATTTGAAGCAAAACTTAAGTAGCAAAATAATCGGGCAGGAGATGTTATTTTTTAATTCTGTTACATCCACAAATGAAGTAGCGAGAAAATTTGCTTCAAATTCAAAATACAACGGAACTGTGATCGTTGCAGAAACTCAAACAAAAGGCAAGGGTAGACAAGAGCGTAAGTGGCTTTCTCCTGCTTATAAGGGGCTATGGTTTTCAGTAGTCCTGCAACCTGATTCCCCGGCAGAGAACCTGGGGTTACTTTCGTTATTGGCAAGTAATGCGCTTAGAAAGGCAATTATCACTATTCTAAATGTGCACCCACAATTAAAGTGGCCCAATGATATTTTTCTAAATGATAAAAAAATATCAGGGATTCTCCTGGAATCTGTCTTTCAAGGAACCAAGTTAAATCATGTAATCATTGGAATAGGTATCAATGTCACACAAACAAGTGATGACTTTCCTAAAGAAATTAATTCTATAGCTTCGTCTTTATATTCTGAAACTGGCCAACGCATAAAACGGGAAACATTGCTGCTTGAAGTTTTACACCAACTGGAACATGATTATCTCATTTTTTTATCTGGAGATCTCAATTTAATTCTAACTGAATGGGATGAAAATTGTTTGCATAAAGACCAACAAGTGGAACTATCAACTCCAGGTGGCAAACTTGTTTCCGGCAAATATCAAGGAGTGGATACCTTCGGAAACTTATGCCTCTTAACTCCCGACAACAACTCCTCAATTTTTTCATCAGCTGAAGTTAGGATTGTACAGCCCTGATTTTAAATCCTCACTTTCAAAAAGTGGTAATTTGTTTACCAGTGAGTGCAATTCCTGAACACTTTCCCCAGTCTTTCAATTTTCCATAAATAGCCTAAGTATTAATAAATAAGTAAGATAGAGAATGTAAAAATTTGGGCACACAGGTTGCATGGAAAAAATTTCCTAGTAGTCATTAAATTAGATGAATTGATAACCATGAATAAACCCAATATTTTAGTTATAGATGATGAGCCTATGATAAGCGGGATGCTTTATGAAGTGCTCAAAAAGAAACCTTTTAATATCAAAATTGCTGACAATGGAAAAATTGCTCTCGATTTATTGAATAGAGAGCATTTCGATCTTGTTATTACAGACGTTTATCTTCCCGATTTAAACGGGCTTGAAATATTAAGGTTAACCAAAGAGAAAGATCCCGATACCGGTGTTATAGTAATTACAGCGCATAGCTCTGTAGAAAGTGCAGTTGAAGCTATAAAGGAAGGCGCGTATGATTATTTAACCAAAGGCTTTTCCCTGGATGAAATAGAGTTAACCGTTGACAAATTTTTTAAATATCAGCGCTTGGTCAAAGAAAATGCACAGCTTAAGTTTGAGTTGGGCAAACGATATAATATAGAAAATATTGTCGGGAATAGCCCGGAAATGAAAAAAGTTTTTGAAACGATCGAAATGGTGGCGCCAACAAATGCAACCGTGTTATTACAGGGTGCAAGTGGAACAGGAAAAGAGGTGATAGCAAAAGCAATTCACCAGTTAAGTGATAGAAAAGATATGCCTTTTATTAAAACCAACTTGGCGGCAATACCTGAAGGGTTAGCAGAAAGTGAATTATTTGGTCACGAAAAGGGTTCCTTTACTGGTGCGATAAGAAGTACAAAGGGTCGGTTTGAAATGGCTGACGCCGGGACACTACTTTTGGACGAAATTAGTGAAACAACGATTAACCTGCAAACAAAACTTTTACGCGTTTTACAAGAAAAGGAATTTGAAAAGGTTGGTAACCCAACACCCATAAAAGTTGATGTCCGGATAGTTGCTACTACAAACCGTAAATTACAAAATGAAGTTTCTGAAGGCAATTTTCGCGAAGATTTATTTTATCGATTAAATGTAGTTCCAATTCGTTTGCCTCGTTTAAAAGAAAGGAAAGTAGATATTCCATTACTGGTTGGACATTTTATTGAAAAATATTCTGCTCAAAATAACAGGACTGTCAAAAAGATAGATGCATCAGCTTTGAACAAACTAATGAAACATAATTGGCCGGGCAATGTTCGTGAACTGGAAAATACAATTGAGCGGGCAGTTGTTATTTGTAAAGAAGGAAGTATTAAAACTAAACATCTTTTTTTAGAAGATAATATGGAAGGTATTTATAGAAATAAAACAACTCAGAGCGAAAATTTGCCCGATGATTTAACACTCAAAAAACTTGAACGACTTTATATATTAAAGGTTTTGAAAGAAAGTAACGGGAATAAAACCCATGCCGCTCAAAAATTAGGGATTACCGGTAGAACGTTGAGAAATAAGTTAAATGAATACAAAGCGGATGGCCACCAAGGAGAAGAAGATTAACCGGAAAATTTTTCTGGTAACCAGAAAAATTTTCCGGTTCAAAGTACTAGTTAAAATGAAAAATCCGTATAAATTACAGATTAATTTATTTGCCCATTAAGAGTCTCCCCAGCGTTTAATTTTGTAAATAAAAGACTTACCTCGTTATCTAAACTTCATGTTCTTATTCTTTTCTTCAAATTTGTATCAATAATAAAGCAAGCTTCTTGCTGGCATAGATGTTGCGAAAATGGCTGCATGCAAAATTGTTCCGGGTATCCATCCAAAGAATCTTAGTTAGGGAGAATTATTATGAAGGCTGTTATGAATAACAATCTTTGGCAAGAGTACACAGCTTACCGTAGCCAGGAGGTGCGCGAGAAACTGTTGGTTCAATACTTACCTCTTGTGAAATATGTTGCTGGTAAAATGATGTTCTCACTGCCAACTTGTGTTGACTATAATGATTTGTTGAGTGCCGGGGTTATGGGGCTAATTGGTGCGCTGGAGAGATTTGATCCACAGCAAGGTGTTAAGTTCGAAACCTTTGTCTTGCCAAGAATTAAGGGTGCAATACTTGATGAATTGCGAACATTGGACTGGGCACCCCGGTCATTGCGTTCCAAGGCTAGAATGGTCGAAAGAGCCAGTGAGCGTCTTGAAAAAGGGTTGGGAAGATCAGCCACCAGCCATGAAATTGCAAATGAGTTAGACATGGGAATTGAGGAATATGGTGGTGTACTGCTCGAAGTCTCCAAGGCATCTTTACTTTCCTTAGATGGAAGCAGAGCCGAGGATAATGAGCAATTAACCTCGATGTATGATCTGCTAGAAAACAAGCAATCAGAAAACCCACTTCGCGGTATGGAAACCGTTGAGATGAAGGGTTTGTTGGTTGAGGCAATTGAAGGATTGAATGAACAGGAAAAAATTGTAATGGCCCTTTACTATTATGAAGAATTAACACTGAAAGAAATAGGGCAAGTATTGAACATTACAGAGTCGCGTGTCTCCCAAATCCATAGCAAAGCATTAGACTCATTAAAAGGGGTATTACAACAAGAAGTATTAAATTAATATGGAAAACTATGATATGGATGTCTTAGTAAAAGTAAAGTCATTTAATGATTCAAGGTGGGGGGAAATACTAAATAATTTTGTTGATGAGTTAAAAAAGCAAGCTGATTTCGAAGACGGAACTCTTTTCCTGTTCGATAAAGAAACCGAAGCACTTGAAGAAGTTATAAAAATGGGGAATGGAATCGACTTCATCAGTTCAGTAAGCTTTCCAATGGGAGCAGGTCTTTCAGCTTGGGTCGCTCAAAAAGGGAAGATTATCTATCTTTCAGATATTCATCGTGGAAGCCGCCATGGCCTTAACCCTATAAGGGCCTATCTTTCAATACCTCTGGAAATTAACAACAGAAATATTGGGGTCTTGAATTTAGGACATACTACACCAAATGCTTTTGACGGCGAAAAGTTAGAACGGATTGAAGGCTTCTGTAAGGATATTACTCGAAAGATATATAATCTTTCTTACTTAAATTTTGTAGAGCATGAACAAGACAATTATATTAGTTGATGATGATAAGGCAATTCATTTTCACACAAAGATAATCCTCGAAAAGGCCGGGTATAATTTTATTTCCGCATTTTCAGCAAATGAAGGTTTCGAGAAAATCAATGACCTGTGTCCCGATCTAATTATTTTAGATTATTTGATGCCAGAAAAAAACGGTATTCAATTATTCAAACAATTAATTGCTGACAATTCAGATTTTAACATACCAGTAATAATGCTGACCGCATTAGGTAACGATGACGCTAAAATTCGAGAAATTTTAAAAGAAGGCATCACTCTATATATTGAAAAACCTTTTGGTCAGAAAGAACTTCTTAATTTAATTCAAAATGTTTTCATAAATAAAGATTTAAGTATCGAGAACATTGAGTTAAAACGAGCAATTGAAAATACAAAAAATTTCTTAGAAAATTTGGTGCAAAGCTGTCCCGCTCTAATCATTACGGCTGATAAAAATGGATTCATAAGTTATACTAATAAGGCGGTTACTAAAATATTAGGAGTTTCTCCAAGAAAAATTGTAGGTACGCATTTAAATGAATTTCTTGAAGTTGAGCGTGACTTAGATTTGTTTAGCCTGGACGGCCTTGAAAATGGATTTGTAAACAGGGAGTTTGAGATTAAATCAAAGTTGGCAAAACAAAATATAACACTGGGAATTACGTTGTCATACTTGAAAAGCTTTGACGATAGGGTAGAGGGTCTTCTTGCTTTAGGGCAGGATATATCCATTCAAAAACAATTAGAAAAAGAGCTTATGGAAAAAGAGCGTTTGCGTGGCATTACAGAATCTATGGCAACCATAAATCATCAAATCAACAATCCACTTACACCTATTCTAGGCAATATACAACTAATGAGGAAAGACGATAAACATTTTCAAGATGGAGATAAGAAAAAATTAGAAATTATTGAAATAAATGCTAAAAAAATATGTGATATTGTGAAAAGCTTTAATGAAATTTCAAAGCCAATTACTCAAAAATATTATGGCGAGATCAACATGCTTGAACTATAAGAGGTAAAATCATGGCAAAATACATTAAAAGAATTTTTATCCCTATATTTATAATCGCGTTCATGCAAATTCTATCCTTTTTATATGCAGGATATAATAATCGAATTACCAGCAAGCAAACTTTGAGAATTAAATTAAGACCATTAAATTTGATAGTAGGAAATCAAATAGTATTGGGCGATATATGCGATATTAATATTCAGAATTTAGAAATAAGAAAACGGTTTTCAAATATAAATATTGGTCTCGCACCACCACCAGGGGAATCAATCGAAATATCTTTAATTTCTATAAAGAAGAAAATTGCCAGTGCCGGGTTTCCAAAGTATATTGCCTATGTGATTGGTCCCAAAACAATTAGAGCTGAAACTGCACACAGAGAAATTGACAAAGCGTTTCTACGTGAAGAATTTGCACGAATCAAAACCAACGTTTTGATTCGTGCAAATAAAGTTTAGTAACCCTTAATTAATTGACTTGTATCTTAGAATTAATTTACTTATAATTATTTCAATATTTTACAAAATTAGTTAATCATAGTTCTTATTATGCTAAATATAAAATTAAAGGAATTGATATGCTAGTCCTGACAAGGAAGTTAGGTGAAACTATTGTTATTGGTGATGATATTGTAATAAAAGTAGTTGACATTCACGGAAAGCAGATTAGACTTGGAATTGATGCCCCTACAGAAATTAGTATTTTTCGAGGTGAGATTTACGAAAGAATCCAAGAGGAAAATGCAAAAGGGGAAATCTTGGATGATAAATCTAAAAATAGTGAAAAATAGCCCATTTTCTTAATCCCGCCGCTTTCGTATTTTTTCAATAACATTAAACTTGATTTTTAGAGTCATATTCTTTACCATATGATCAAGTTAGATATAGCCGTTAATATCTTAAAATAATGAAGATAGAATAAGTAAATGGACTCTGCCAGCGTTAATTCCCCTAAAAAAATCGCTGTAGTTCTAAAGCTAGAAGATATTGATGATTTTAAAGATCGTCTTGATGATTTAGGCGAAGGTGATGGGAAAGCCACCTTTTTGAAATCGTTCTTTACTTCCAAGTATGGAAATGGTAGCTCCACCTTGGATGTAATAACCAAAAATAACAAAGTTAAACTTTCCTGGCAAGCAAAAGACTTTAATGCTGATGCAGAACATTCACATCAAGCAGCTCTCTCATTAGTCAAACAGAAGAATTACAGTAATGCCGTCAATCATTGGGTTAAGGCCATAGCACTAAATCCACATGATCCCGACTATTATTTTAATTTGGGAATTGCTTTTTTTGAATTGCAAAACTTCAAAGAAGCGATTGAAAACTTAAATCGAGTTCTCAATATCTGCCCAATTTATTATAAGGCGCATTTAATTCTTGGTACCGTCTATCTTAAAACACGTAAATTTGAAAATGCCGAAACACATCTTAAAGAGAGCATCATTTTCTACCCAAAGCACCCACTTGCATATCTTAATCTTGGTGCTGTTTATAGCATTCTAAAACGTTATGATGATGGAATTAGAATGTTTTTAAAAACCATAGCCCTTTCGCCCCGGGAAGTGAGAGCCCATTTTGGATTAGCCAAAATATATGCCCTCACGAACGATAATCAGAATGCTGAAAAATTCTATAAAAATGTTATAGATATTAATTCAAATCCACAGTTGACCAATCATGCAAAGCGAGCAATATTTTCAGTTAGTCAGTTATCTGCTGGTCAGGAAACAATAAAACTTCCTGAGAATATCTCTAAAGTGGATATTGCTAATCTTGACAAATATTACTACCAAGGATATCGGTCATTTTTAGCCACTGATTATGAGCAATCTGTAAAGATGTATGAAATTTATCTCAGCCATAAAAAAGATGATGATTTTCTTTGGTCTTCATTGGGAGAATCTTATTTAAGAGCCGGGATGATCGAAAAAGCAATTAGTGCATTTAATAATGCCATCAAGCTTAGTCCTAATAAAGGTCTTTATTATAAAGAGGCGGCCATAGGATACCATTATTTAGAAAATTTTGATATGGTTTTAGAAAATTGTTTGAAGGCAGAACGATTAGATAAGGCCGACAGTATAATTTATACTATCTGGGGAAATTCTCTCTTAAATGTCAACTCTTTCGACAAGGCTGTTGAAAAATTGGAAAAAGCTTTACAACTAAATAGTAACAATCTTTATACAAAACTCCTATTAGCGAAAACCTATCTACAATTAAACCAAAATGATTTTTCTTTAAACTATCTCCATGAGATCGTCCGTGCACAAATTAGCAGCCCTTTAAAAATGGAAGCTGAGGCGCTAATTAAAAGTGTAAATAGTTAAAACCTGCTGAAGTCACCAGTATACCTTAAAAGGGGAAGCACTCGGCTAGGGCTATGTTTTTACATATAATATATATTATGTAAACTATGCGATTATTTTACTTAAGAAGAGGCGAAATTTTGTCGGGGCGCCCGGATTCGAACCGGAGACCTCCACGTCCCGAACGTGGCGCGCTACCGGGCTGCGCTACGCCCCGAAAAATCTTATAATGCAAACTTAATTACAAAGAACCCGAGAAGCAATAAAAAAACAAATAAAGTGGCGAGCAAGTTAAAGTATTTATCTATAAAGGATTTTATCGGGGCACCAAATTTCCAGATTAATGCAGCTACGGCAAAAAAACGAAATGTTCTACCAATAATTGAGGCAAAGATAAACTGGAAAAAATCGAATTCAAAAAATCCGGCAGAGATTGTAAAGACTTTATAAGGTATTGGAGTGACCGCAGCAACTAGAACTCCCCAAAAGCCATAAGTGTCATATTGCGCCTTAATTCCATCCATAATTGCGTGCCCATTATATAGATCAATAATAGGCTTACCTATAGATTCATAACCAAGAATACCAATACTATATCCCAAAATACCACCTAAAATTGAACCTAAGGTACAAATCAAAGCAAATCTGAATGATTTTGTGGGTATCGAAATCGCAAGCGCTATCAACAATACATCCGGCGGAATTGGAAAAAAGGAAGATTCGGCAAATGATAAGAAAAACAATGCTGTCACCCCATAGCGTGAATCAGCCCACGATAGAACCCAATCGTAAAGCCTTCTGATAATATTGGGTTTCGATGAATGAGTTACTGTTGAATCGCTTGTGTTTTCCATTTAAAAATCCTTTTTAAAACTGCCCAAGTATAATTTAATAAACCGAAATATATCTATGACTTTAATAGCACTTACGTTATTTTGCGGATAGATTGTAGCTATTTCAATTTGCGTTATTTTGTAACCTTTTGCTCCTGCTTTAAGAAGGACTTCAGTTTCAAAGTCAAAATAGTTGCAAATCAATTTAACATGTTTAAATAGATTAGTTTTAAATAACCTGTATCCAGATTGACTGTCTTCAACAGCTTGCATGGTTCTTAAACTAATTAAGTATGAAGTGATTTTGTTACTTAAAATTCTGTGAATGGGCATATCGGCTAAATCAGCCATACGCGACCCGATAATTATATCTGCTTTCGTTTCTTGTGCAGCTTTTATGAATTTGGGAATTTCTTTTGGATCATGCTGACCGTCCGAATCCAAGGTAATAATATGCTTACACTGTTTCAATTTAATTGCGTATGAGATACCTGTTTTTAATGCTGCCCCTTTGCCCCTATTAATGTCATGGCTTAGATAGATAATGTCTGCAATTTGTAGCAATGCTGAATTGGTTCCATCAGTTGAGCCATCATTCACGACGATGACCTGCTTAAGGGGGATCTGTTTTGATAACTTATTAATAATATTTTGTATATTTTTTTCCCCATTATATACCGGCACTATTACATATAATGTTGATTCCGTTAACTTCATTTTAGCGAACCAAACAAGATGGATGTATTAATTTGGACAGTATTCAGTTAAATACAGGTATAACAAAAGAAATCACATTTCCAATTTATTAATTTTCAACTACTGACAAAATCTTTTCTATTACGTCATCGTCCTTCGGCAGAATATCTACACTTGGCAGACGCGGTACTAAGATAGCCCAATTTTTATCCATGGCAAAAATCTCTTTAAAAATCAGGAGAGATTCATCCACACGGTCTGCGTTTACGAGAGAAACTGCTTTCCAAAATTTCATTTCGAGGTTATTAGGAAACATGGTTTCGGCAGCGCCATACTCACGCAGAGCGCCGTCTACATCGTTGTGCTCAATAGCAAGGTCGCCAGCGTTCATATGACCGTAGGCGCGGTGCAATTTCACCAGGCGTTTCAACTCCTGAATCGGGGTTGCGTGATCTTCTATGCGTAGCTCCATCACGGTATCATCCCAAGGTTTACCGGTGGATTTTGTTTTTACAATTTTAATAGCAGCAGATTGCTTGCCTCGAATATCACCGCCTGCATCCTGGGCGGCTTCCAGGGCGGCTAGCATGCGTGTGGCTAAATCACCTGTACTCGCTTCATATGCTTTTTTCATGGCAGGCCAAATATTTGTGTTCAACATCATATTTGCCTGTACAGAAAAATTATCACCGACCAGATGTCCTGCCTCAGGAATACATTTTTTACCGGTGTGTGCAGCAACGTTGCCATGCACATCTATCATTCCTACCTGACGGATTTCAGGGTGCTCATCCGCAACTTTTAAGGCAGCGAGCGTTTGTGGCGCGGTTCTGCCCGCACGCATCAAGTCCAGGCCAAGAGGACCGTAGGTGACGTCTACAAGAGATTGCGTTGCAATAGCACCAACTCCGGCTTCTGCCCAAGCGACAATACTGCCTACAGAAAACCAATGCGATTGTACTGCTACACCCATATCGCCGGTTTCAGGGTTCCGCGCAACAATGGAATAGGTATGTACGGGACGAATGCTTTTCTTACTGGGTATAATTTGTTGGTAGGAAATACTGGGTGTTGTGATGATTGACGCTAAAACAAATAACAGAATTGTATTGTGCTTCATTTTTCCCCTCCATAAATTCTTGCACCTATTTCACTAATTTGTACAAACTTTAAAAATATCTAATACATTTAAATTCGTTTTATTTGATTAATCTAAATATATAGTCATTGGGCTATGCTCACCCTCTTTATTTACTTATTGGCGACGAAACAATTCTCGCGCAATAATAACCCGTTGAATCTGACTTGTGCCTTCATAAATTTGAAATATTTTGGCATCACGCATCAATTTCTCTACAGGATATTCGGCTGAATAACCGTACCCACCAAAAACCTGTACGGCATCTGTGGCTACTTTCATAGCAGTATCTGCAGCAAAGGCTTTGGCAAAAGCGGCTTCAATTGTATTGCGCTCACCTTTGTCTGTTTTCCAGGCTGATTTGTAAACCAGGTGTCGGGCGGCGTCCACATTCATTGCCATGTCGGCAATCATAAAACTAACCGCCTGGTGTTTGGCAATTGGCACTCCAAAGGTTTTACGCTCTGATGCATACATAATGGATTCTTCCATCGCACGTCGCGCCAAACCTACGGCACCAGCCGCAACTCCCGGCCGGGAGTGATCAAATGCCGACATGGCGATTTTCCAGCCATCTCCCTCATTGCCGAGTCGGTTTTCCGCCGAAAGCTTGACATCATCAAAAGTAACGCCACGTGTATCCGATGATCGCTGCCCCAATTTATGTTCATGCTTACCAATCGTTATTCCTGGTAAATCAGCGGGAACAACAAAGCCAGTCATGCCTTTATAGCCGGCATTTTGGTCTGTGTAGGCGAGAACAAAAAACCACTTGGCTTGCGCTGCATTTGTAATCCACATTTTCTGACCGTTAAGTACATAGTCATTTCCCACTTTTTGGGCTGTGCTCTTAATACCAGCCACATCAGATCCAGCATCCGGTTCGGTTACTGCGTATGCGCAGAAAGCGCACTCCTCAACCATCTGTCCTAAAAATTTCTTATTCTGGGCATCGTTGGCAGCAACAATCAAGGGACCTTGCGCCAGCATGTTGGACATCATCGAAGTCGAGATACCGCTGCATCCGACAGAAAGCTCTTCGCCAATGATACAGTCGTCCAGTACACTGAGTCCCATACCGCCAAATTTCTCAGGTATCTGTACGTTCATCAGTCCCAACTCCCAAGCTTTTTTAATTACCTCATGCGCAAATTCTGACTTGCGGTCATACTCCGCTGCGACTGGCTTGATTTCATTATTCGTGAATTCTTTTGACAAGTCTTGCAGTTGTTTTTGCTCTTCGCTCAAACTAAAATCAATCATTTAGAATCCCTTTCTTTTTAATTCTTTTAGCATAGATGAATATAATCTAAAATATTAAAAATACTACCTTCTATTGAAATTTTTTATTGGTTTTGATGATACCGGAGGTTAGGTAGTTTTTAAAACTATAGAGGACAATCGTGCCAAAAAATAAAAAACCGAGCATTATACCAAACCAGAATTAGGGGAGTTACTGGTCTAGTTTAATAACTCGGTTATTGCTCTTGTTAGTACAACTACCGTGCCAACTGTAAACTCTTATTCAGAACAAAGAATTTAATCTACTTAAAAAACAACAACTTACAGTAATTCAAGAAAAGAGGAGTTCGTACCAAGAAAGAAAATAGAGAAAACAAGGATTTCACAATGAAACTATTCGGGGTTTCATTGTGAAACCTTGTTGAGTCTTAAATCACTATTGTTTGGAAATAGAGTCTTCATTTGTCAGTAGGCTATTTTCTTTGCCGATTTTGAATGCAAGGTATAACCAAACAGCAACTAACAATAAATTAAACAACGCGAAATATTTTGTACTCAGCGACAAAAACTCAAATCCAATAAAAACAACCAATGCAGACAGTACATCGCCAGACCGATGAAAAAATGAATCAATCGCTTGTTTTGCCTTATATTTTTCCTCGCGGGTAGTGGGTAAAAACAAGGCATGCCTGACAGTGTTGTTCAAACTGTAGTCCGTAGCATTTTCAAAAGTTTTTGCCCATCGCACGATACTTAAGACCGGGACAGCGAACAGGAAAAAATTGCCTATAAAAGCAATACATGGCAGGGCTAAAATAGCAACCCGGATACCAAAATATTTTAGAATTCTTGACACCAGAAAAAGCTGTATGACCACGCCTAGAATATTTACAGCCGTAAAGAAATCTGCGTAGAATTTACCGATGTATGCTTTAATATCAATGTTTTCACCATTCGCGATAAGAACTTCTGCTGTTTCCTTGACCATTCTGCCAAGAATATACTCGCCGTTGGTATTAACCCAATTTAAAATCAAAATTAAAAATGCGATCATTAAAAGGTACTTTTTCTGAAAAACTAATTTAAATGCGCCGGAATTACCAGTTTCACTCCTTACCGCTGGTTCAGGTTGGCTGACACCGCTTTTAACAGGAATTTTTTTATCGAGTAAATCTATATAATTTGTTATAACGAGACTGAGAAGCAAAACGCCTGCCGCAACTAACAACATCTGGTTAAGGCCGACAACATCAATTAAAATTCTTGGTAAATAGCTTCCAAGCACTGCCCCGCCTGAGGCACCAAATGCTACAATTGCAAAAAGCCGCTTACCCATTTCCGGCGTGTAAACATCGTTGGCAAAAGACCAGAATTGAGCCACAACCATAACATTAAACATGCCAACCCAAAGGAAAAACATAATTCCAAGACCCGGTACTTGCATTTGCGCTAAAAAGTAAAAAACTACCAGACAAGCAGAAAAGAAAATATTTACAAGATTTATTAATCGTGACCGATTGACTTTGTTAGCCAGCCCTGCATATAAACGGACTGCGCCGAGCAAAAGTAGAACCTGTCCAGCAGCAAGATAACTTTTTAATTCTGCACCACCACCGGCTAAAATAAAAGGCTCCCGTACAACCTTAGCTATATAATAAGCTGTTAAAACCAAAAAAACGTTGAACGTTAGTAGGATAACAGTTATGCCCTCGCCGGGGTTAACATCGGCAAAAGCGCCCAGAAAGCGTTCTAAAGGACTCTTTTTATTTTTAGATTCCATTTTTGTATTTTCACTTTTAATTTAAAGAACTGTTGAACGTAAGTTTTGAAATTAAGCCAATTCATGGTCATAAAAATTTTCAAAATTATTCATGACGTTTAATGCCAACCACCCTCGGTTCATTTTGAAACCCCGGATAATAAAAATAAACATCTACAACTTTACTGAGCTTTTTGTCATTTCTTTGGGTTTGCAGAGCGATTGAAAATATTTTCTCCTCTTCCCTATTAAACTGATTTTTCTGAAGGATTTCATCGAAAAAACCGTTGCCATTTTTTGAGATTAAAAGAACTGAATTTTCTACAAATTTTTGGTGGTGCAATCCCTTGTCTTTATAAGACAGTGTATAAAGATATTTTGAATCTGCAGCCTTTTCGATCTTGCCGTCTACAGCAAGATCGTTAAACATCAGATATAACTCTTCTCCTTTGCGCTCAAATCGAAATTTATCAACCGGGTTCATTTTATCAAACCAGTAGCGCCCTACTTTGTCACGACGTTCAATGATAGTTTTAATCAGATATTCCTCAGCACGTTTATCAGACATTTGCGCCTCTCCAACGATTGCGCGGATTTGCTCGTCCTTGAATGCCATCAGAATCTTTGCTCCCCAGAATGCATCTCTGAAAGTTGTATATTCAAATGCCGGGTTCGGATAAGTTGCATACCATTCAGCGGGGTCAAAAATTTCTGATTCATAATAGCCAACAGAAGGGAATTCAGGGTTTAAGTTTCTGAAGTCAAACTCCCAAGGTTTTACCCAAGCACCCAGCGTGATGAATTGCAGCCCAATGGTACGTGGGTCAATCAAATATTCATTGCCATATTTTGGTGCATGAGGAATAATATTATTACTTCCCAGAGTTGAGCCCATATCTAGAAGGTAATGCTGGATGTATTTATTCCCGCTTTCGGGATCGGTTGTATAAACAGCCAACGTGTTCGCCGCACGGCGGTCTGCATCGCTAAGCCATGAGCTAATTGAACGCAATCCCCGTAACTCACGCCTATGTTCATGGTTAACCCGATCATTCGGATCATCATTACGAGTGCCTCGGTAATTCCAAACTCCTACAGGTCTACCGTTTACATATTTGCTGGCCAATGCCCTAATTTTGCCATCAGCTCGTCTTGGCGTGGTTTTAAGCATTGCGACCAAATCACCTTGGGTCATTTGCCGCTTTTGGCCATTTTCCTCAACCTTGGCAGTTTCACCAATTTTCAGTGTAGTCGGGTCAAAATATTCAATTGTGTTCTGAGGTACAAAGTAACCGCAAGCATATAGAATTTTTGTTGAAATCACCTCAGCCGAGGAACCCATTTCCTGAAATGTGGGAGCGTCGAACTTAATAATGTAATAATCACCTTGGCCATCCTTAATTGTGAAGCCCGGTGTACCACCCTCAAATTTGCCACTGGTGATCATCCAGGGGGTTTTATAGTCAGGGCCGTCGGTAACATTCGGGCCGCGTTTCAATTCTTCGATGGACATTGGGTTATGGTAATGTCGGTTGGTGTACCAGCTTGAATTGGGCACTTCATCCAGAACATTCAAATTATCAGCCGGTTTGCCTCTTGCTACATTCAACCCTTTGCCGATTTTTTTTGCGCTCCACCCTAAATCTAAAACTTTTTCCACCTGGTAAAAAAAAGTGTAGTCCGCAAGATCCCAATATTGATTCTCTTCCTTTTGATCTGGTTTAGGAATATCCATTCTATCCGGATCGGACGTTTTTATTGGTGCGAGTGAATATTTTGGACCGCTACAATTCAACAGCAGAAAGGCTACAAGTAATAACGTTGCCGGAATTAGTATTCTCTTAATTTTCATTTATATATCCCTAAAAATTCGGTGTAATTTGAAAAAGTGCTCGCCATTGCTCTGAACTTTTTGCAATTTCAAAACGCATTAAAAAACCAGCTTGTGACATAAATCGGATGCCGGCGCCTATAGCGGTATGAAAATTAGCGATGTCAAGTTTATCGGATTCATCGAATACCTGGCCCTCATCAACAAATATTACAGCATCCCAGGTATCCCAAACAGGGTAGCGATATTCAAAATTAAATAACAGCGAGCCTCTGCCTCGGTATCGGTTCTGGTCAAAGCCGCGTAAATTTGAAGCATCACCGAGCATACTCAATTCATAAAAAGGGATTTGTCGACTACCATGACGATTTAGCCGCTCATAAACACCGCGCACGGCTATTCTGCGATTGGTTGTTAAAAAAGGTATAGGTATAAATTGCTGTGCTTCCACTTTCAGACGATTATAGCCATACCGGCTATCGCCCACTTCATTATTATATGAATAGCCCAATTTGAAAACCGAACCGGATAGAATACGCGGCCAACCGTTTGAAAAATTAAAAGTCATGGTGCCGCCAACAGAAAAAAGTGTTGCGTCATCTGAACCTTGAATAATTTCAGGAAAACTGTCTCCGCCCCGGCCGTCGCCACTGTCAATATCTGTCCGCCTAAAACTGGTTTCAATGCCAAGTCCGATTTCGTCATTAATAACATAATTAAGGTTTGAGAAAATCCCCAGTTCTTCAGTTGCGTAACTGGTTTCATCATCCTTTACCGAATTATTGGCGCCAATTGAAGATTCATCTAAATCCTCAGGGCTTACATTAGAACTTATGTACAAGTTTTCATCTGCATCATTAAAATATGAGCCGGTTACATCAATATAAAAAGACGAACCAAAGAAAGAAGAATCTTTATAAGTAATGGTTGCTGAATTGCTTCGTGTTGAACTATATAGAAACTGTGCGAAAAGTTGCTTCTGCTTTCCAAATAAATTATTATGGAAAGCCATTGCCCCGCCACCGGCGCCGGTATTGCCACCAAGGCTAACCAATGGAAAAAGCGCCGCGCTTCTTTCATCATTTAAATAAAAGAAGTCTATTGCCTTTTTATGAATACGATTTTGTTCAACCCAAATAACTGTTTCCCCGAGCGGAGTCCAGGCTAAACGCCAGACCTTTGCAGGAATTGAAAGTACGTGTTGCGCTATACTTTTTTTGCTGCGATATGGGATTGTATTGGGATCTGGGTAACTGTCCGAACTTTCTTCGTGCACTGTTTCATTGAGCTGGTTTTCCGTTTCTGCTGTAGACTTACCCTTTTCTTTCGCAAATGTAATTGCATCAAACGAAACAAATAATGTAATACACAAGAAACACAAAGCTCTGATGAAAATACTCACCCACTCTCCTGCTTTTCAACCATGTTACTATACAAAATCAATTTAAAGAAAACTGTTGACCAATACCAATTGAAATTTCAAAACCTTTGCGGTTTAAAGGAAAACCGAAATCAATGCGCCCAACTCTGGAATTGGGGGATTTGGTATATCCCAGTCTTAATCCCAAACCAACGCTTGAATTGAGTTGACTTAAATTAAGAGTTTCACCTTCTTTCCACACATTTCCGGTATCAAAAAATGCGACTCCTCCCAAAGCTACTGTCAGAATATTCAGGTTGGTAAATACTCGATTTTCAATATTAACAATCATTCTTCGGGCGCCAGTAAATGCCCGGGCTTCAAAACCACGAAGTCCCGAGTCGCCGCCCAATAAAAACTGCGTAGATTCTTCAAGATTACTGGCATAATCCATTCTAAAATTCATAGCAAGGGTTTGGAATGGAAACATTTTGTTATAGTAACGCAAGCTGAGGGAACTTATGGTATCTTTATCAAAGAGAGTTCGAAATCCCACTCCGCCAAAAACATACTGTTTCCCGGAAATTTTATGGGCATGGGATTGTGTAAGTCTCAATTCAAACCTCCTAACACCTGCCGGAAATGGCAGACCAGTTCGCCCTAAAGAGATTTGTGTAATGTTGCCCAGAGTTATATCCTCCGTAACTACAAAATTGTCAATCCTTTTATCTTCAACAAAAGCAAGTCCTTCGAAACGTAGCGATGCCGTCATGCGATGAATCAGCTCATCTTCCGGGACAGTGGTAAAGGTTTGTCCGGTAATCTCTGAAAAATCTCTTTCCTGGAAAGTATAAGCAATCTGCAAACGGGTTTTCTTGTAGCGTTCTCCCCAAGCTTTCGAACCAAAAGTTTGGAAACTTTTACTTTGAAAATCCAGGCGACTCACTTCTGCACTATTTGCGAAGAGCCTTATGGTTTGATTACTATTTGAAAAGGAAAAACCCCCTGCCCATTTTGTATCCAAAGAAAAGAAAGGTCTGGCTAATTGTACTGAATAAATCTCATTAAAAGGACTTGAACTATAGGTACCACTTGTTGTCCAGCGCGAACCAAACAACTGAGGATCTGCTGCCTGGAATGTAAATCCGATGCCTTCTGGTTCATGTTTTACTTCAGCAAAAACTTTTTTCCCATACCCAAGTAAATTAAACTCCTCCAAGGCGCCGCCCAAGGTAGTTCTTCCACCACCACCTTCGATTATAGCCGAGGTCAATGTAGACCATTGATCTTGTGTGACTACCTCAATATCGACGGAGTCAGCTGCTACCGGGTGAGCTACAATTTTCACTTCCCCGAAATAAGGATGCCTTCTTAATTTTCTTTCGCTTTCTTCCAATAAATCAGGCTCAAACTTATCCCCTTCATCAAAAAGCAAATCATTCTGAATAATATCTTCTTTAGTAACAACGTGCAGCTTATTTGCCAGCTTATACAAAAATTCAGGCTTTGAATTAATTTCAGGAAATACGTTTTGTCGGATTATTTTTATGTTTCGAATTATGCTTCCGCTTTCCGGCCCGGCATGAACTGAATGTAACATACATCCAAAGAACAAAAATAAGAGCGATCCATAAACCCGCATTCGAAACAATTGTATCATTGAAAATAATCAATTTAAAGGTGATTTTGGCAAAAACTAAAGTTAACCCTATATTAAGGAAATGCAAGATAATTTTTAATTGCCAAGGCAATCGAAGTTTAAATCTTCGTCCGAAATTCTAACATGATTAACTTCAATTGTATGAAGCATAACCATATAAAAATTACTCTGTAATGCTTTGAGTATCGCTCATTTCAGGTATTCCGGAGATTTAAACATTTAATTTGCAACATCCCTTGACATTTTGATTTTCAATACTAAATTTCGGGCACTTGAAATTCTAAACTACTTAAATAGATTTTGGGATGTTTAAAAATTTTCCTTTTATGGGCTGGCTTTTCAAATACCAGAGCAGTGACTTTAAAGGCGATGTTATTGCAGGCTTTACGGTAGCAGTACTCTTAATCCCGCAAAGCATGGCCATAGCCATGATAGCCGGCTTGCCTCCCATTATTGGTCTTTATGCTTCAGTAGTTCCACTTTTCCTTTATGCGGTGTTTGGCAGCTCAAATCATTTGTCAGTTGGTCCGGTGGCAATTGTTTCTCTACTCGTGAGTTCTGCAATTGGTGATTTGGCTGCACCAGGAAGCCCTGATTATATTTTGTACGCAACTATACTCGCCGGTATGATCGGAATCATTCATATTTCAATGGGAGCGCTGAACTTTGGCTATCTTGTGAATTTTCTCTCACATCCGGTAATTAGCGGTTTTACATCAGCTGCTGCAGTGATTATAGCGTTTAGTCAGATTAAACACATTCTAGGTGTGACTATACCCCGGACCGATTACATCCACCAAATCCTTATTTACTGCGGAAGTCAATTTAGCAATTTTAACTGGCCGACAATTATATTAGGATTGTTGAGTCTTGTCTCAATTCCATTTCTAAAAAAGAAGCGACCTGAATTCCCCAGTGTGCTTTTAGTAACTTGTTCCGGAGCACTTGTGGTCTGGTTGTTTAATTTAGATGCTCATGGCGTAAAAATTATTGGAGAATTGCCCTCGGGATTAAAATCATTTGCTGTTCCAGTTACCAGTAAAAAAATCCTGGGAAATTTATTTCCAACAGCGTTGGCAATTGCTTTGGTAGCTTACATGGAGTCGATAGCCATTGCAAAAAAATTCGCGCTTAAACATAACTACGAAATCGATGTAAATAAAGAGCTACTCGGCCTTGGCCTGGCTAATCTCGGTGCATTCTTTTTTGGCGCATATCCTGTTACCGGCGGTTTTTCGCGCAGTGCAGTTAATGAATCAGCAGGTGCAAAGACAAGACTTGCCTCAATGTTAACGGCAGGATTAATCGCGCTAACTCTTATCTTTTTAACAAAAGTTCTGCATTACCTCCCCTATTCGATTTTAGCTTCAATTATAATTATTGCAGTATCAGGCTTGTTTGACTGGCGTCATGTCCTTCATCTTTACCGCATAAAAAAAATCGATCTCATTTCCTGGATCATAACTTTTTGGGCAACCTTAACTATTGGGGTCGAGAAGGGGCTGTTGTTCAGCATTATTATGTCTCTGGTATTGGCCGTAAAAAGAACGACAAACCCACACCATGCTATTCTTGGACGATTACCTAATACGAACATCTACCGGAATGTAGGACGCTATCCGGAGGCGATTACTACTGATGGACTGCTGGTGTTACGGATTGACTCATCTTTGTACTTTGCTAATGCAAGCTACTTGAAGGAAAAAATTAAGGAGTTAATCGAAGACCCTGCAAGGCAGATTAATGCGATCATTTTCGATGCCAGCAGTGTCAATGACATTGACTCATCTGCCGACTCCACGCTGCACGAAATAGCAGATAAGTTGAAGCGACTTGGGATACAATTATACTTCACAAATATAAAAGGCCCGGTTAGGGATGTTTTATTGTGTTCAGGTTTTTACGAAAAGCTGGGTAACGACCACTTCTTTTTCAACAATCATGATGCTGTTTTGAATTTTCTTAACAAAGAAAACAGAGTGCGAAATGAAACACAGGGAAACGGCAATAGAAGTTAGGACTGGAAAATAACTCTAACCTAAATTGAGCGATTTAGCCTGAAATTAATTTACTGCTGGGTACCAGGTACGTAGTACACGCTTTAGCGTGTTCCCAACCATCCCAAGCAAGCTGAAGCTTGTACTACAAACCTCACCCCCAGGAGAATCTCTCAATTTAGGTCTAATTTAAATTAGACACAAATTCAAATATTTTCCCAGGGGATGAATTCAGCCGTTGCAGTACATACAGTTTTGATTTTTGCCGAAACTCTTCGACAAAAAAGCCATAAAATTCACCTCTCTTAAACTCATCGTTAACCTTCACTAAAGAGTCCAAATAGGTCCCATCAGTTTTAATGACATGAATTCCATTTTGGTCAGCCACATAAAGATAGTTTTGTGCGAATTCATTGATATTGGATGTTGCTTGATCATTTAATGGTGGTACAAAAATACGTGTTGGGTAGACCAAATTTATTACCTCACCAATACGATTAGCGATATTTAATTTCAGGGTTCCAATTTGATTAATTAGATTACCGTTTGCGGCTAAATGCATTATTCGATGATTGCCCCAGTCTGCAAGAAAAATATCACCATTCCCAAAAACTGCAATGCCTTCGGGACTGTTTAAACGGACTCCTTTTTGAAGCTTCAATTCACCCAAATGCTTGCCGTTTTGAGAATACTCCCAAATACTATTTTCTTTAGAATTTACAGCTAAGAATCGCTGACTTATTGTGTCCAACGCACAATCACGCAATTCCATCAAACTATTGAAATCAATTACCAAGGCAGAGTTTGCTTCAATATCAAGGAATTGGTTTAACGTATAATTATCATCCTTACGTAAACCAAAAGGGTATTTGTAATCATTAAATACATTTTTCTCTTTTTTTGAGGAAAGAAAATTGAGTTTAGTTTTCAATCTTACGGTTTTTCTGTCGCTCCCCGGTTTCCCAAATTTATAGTTAGTGCTAAACGCATAGCAGGAATGATTTTGAATATTTATTTCTAATTCAGAATGCAGTGGAATTTTTCTTTCAACAAACAAACTATCACTCTTTTCCAAGATTTTGCCATCAAGGGTTACTTCAATATTGGAATCCGCTCCTTGTGGCAATATAACATTAAGCGCTAACGACGTCGTTATTTGTCCCCGTACCTCATCCAGATATTCGGACATTGCGTCATAATAATTTCCGGGTGGGACAAGTTTATTGCTCAGTCTATGAATGGAAAGATAAATATTTCTAACCGGCAGACCATAACGAATTTGCCATGCAACAGCTTCCCGGGCAAGGCGCTTTTTCAGAAACTTCTCCTCTGCAAGATTTTCATATGTTAACAGCGCAGAATTAATTTCAGGCCGATAAACAATAGAATTCATTTCAATGGAGTTTAATATTTCCAAGTCGCCCTTATCATCGGATGCCTCAATCGCAGCCTTTGCATTTGTCAACCAAAAATCATCGATAATATAGTTTCTATTTTCAGCAAATGAGATTATTGCTTCATAACACATTTTTGCTGCGCGACCAAAACCATCAAGCCTGAACATTTCCCCCAAATAAAATAAAGCTCGTAGAGATTTATGCTCGTTAACCAATGGAATCAAAACAGCTTTGGCATCTTCAAAATTATCTGCAAAGAACAGACACCTACCACGAATATATTCTGCCTCAATTTTATTTTTAAACTTCGGGCTCACAGATTTCAGAAGAGCGGCCGCCTCTTCAAATTTGTCAATTTTCCCAAAAAGAGTGGGCTCAATCTCTGCTTCCAACGATTTAACAATACCACTGTAAAATATTGTTTCATCGCCACGTTTTTGGCCGGTAATTCTGAGCAGGACTCTAAGCAGCTTTAAGTATTTTTCACGGACTATACCAATATTTAATGCAGCCCTTGGCAGAACAAATTGAACTGTAGCGAGGGCTTGTTCGAGTTTTTCATCTTCTGTGCCAGACAATACATTTTGCCATATTTCTTTTCGATTTCCCGACAGGCTACAATTAGCCAATAGTTTCAATTGTTCCTTGCCTTCACTTACAATTCTATTTTTAGGTTTAAAATCTTGAATAGCAGAAACAAGACTTTGAAGTGAAGTTTTATTCCCGGACAAATAGAATTCTTCAAAATCAAGAAGGTGTTTTTGGTAAGTTGCATCTTCTATAAGAATCTGCTCACGGCGGCTTAGCTTGACATCGGTATTTTGGATTTTCAGAAATTGCAAGAAACTCTCTTTGCTTTTCTCGTAATCATCATTTATCATTCCCAACAGACCATTCCAATAGTATGACTCCGGTATAGCTTTGGCAGAATCATAAGTAATCGATGCCAATCGTGTTAAGTCAAGACTCTTAATATCCGGATTATTTTGAAATATATTCGCCTGCTTATAAAATACTTCATCCTTAAATTTTTCCCCGAAAGTCAAATTTGCGGCCATCAAAAATTTGTTTTTAGTTTCATTACTACCGGTAAGAAAATAATTGTTTAGAAGTAATTCCAGGTTAAGGTATTCAGTATAATCTACATTAGGTTGCGGCAATTTAGATAATGAACTTGGAGGTGACTCCGAAACAATATCATTCAAAAGCGCCAATGCTACTTGCTGATAATTAATATTTTTATCATCGTTCGGAGTATTCTCAAATCCTTCTGCACAAATCTGATATATTTTAGAAAAACTAAAATTGAGCAACTTCATTTTAAATTGGGCAACTTCCCGCAATGCGTTACTCTTTTCAAAAGAAGTAGACTCCAGAAGGTGCAAAAGCCGATCGTACAGATCCATAATTATATGATAAGAACTCAAAACATCATCGAACTGTTCTGAAATAACTCCTTTATCAATCTGATCCATGAAAATATTAGAGTTTTGAAGCATCTTACTTTCTGCGGCCATAATTAAAGCAAAGGCAATTAGAGAATCGGGTGATTCATCATGGGTATTTGATAAAAATTCACCATAGGCTTTATCATATTGGCTTTCGGCTTCATCACTTAATTCGGCTAATCTGAATGAACACCAACCTTTTTTATATTTAGCAAAAGAATGGAATTCCGGGTATTCCTTTTCTAATTCATAGTCTGATTGAGCCAAATCCAATGCCGCCCATGCACTTTCAAAATAGCTGATTGCAGAGTCAATATCCGTTTGTTCCAGTGCCAGATTATAGTAGCTTTCCCCGATAAAATAATTTGCCAGGCCTTTTTCAGTATTATTTTTTTTTAGGAAATCCGGGCCATAAAATGACACCAAAGAATCAAACTGAGCTCTGTTGTAAATATCAATTCCACCGATAAAGTTCTGAGAGAATGTAACTTCACATGGAAGAAAAGTGCAGCTAAAAAGTATGGCTATTATAATGTAAAATTTATTTTGATTGTTTTTCTTTACTTTTAAAGGCAATCGAGAAGCTCCTATTTTTACAATTTACCGTATCAGCATTATGCTCCAATTATCAAGTCCCTGCACATAACAGAGTACGGCGTCGGTCAAGTAATCATTCCGACCAACAAAATCAAAATTTTTTTCAAGACGTCTTAGATCTATTTGCACCTTCATATTTTCTTTTCGTGTAGGCACATTGAAGTAAAATTTTATTGTCCCCTTTTTGTAGGGCATATAGCTCCATGTATTCAGAATATCACTTATATATTTTCCGGCCTCGGGATGACCACGATCTCTAATTTTCAAAACCCTAAAACTACCTTTTTCACCAATCTCACCCTCAATCATGATATCTGCACGCTTGTCAATTTTTTCCAAATATGCCCAATCCAATTGCTTGGGGTTCCTGTTAAAGTCAATCTGAAATTTAATAGGACGCAACGGTGGACCTGTTATTCGTATGCTTTGTGTACCCGGACGTTTAGGAACCGGCAGCTCTTCTTCAAGGATTCTGACTGGTATGGATTTATGAATCTTGGGGATACCGGACAAAACACTATTCCGATACATACCAATGCAAAGTGAACCAACAAAAAAAAGGACAATAAAATATTTGAAACGCTTTTTTAACATAACAACATAATATCAATCGAAATCTATTTGAATAGTATTTCGATGAACATTGATTTTTCCTTTTGCCAAAACATCATCAATGGATCCTTCGAGGCAACCATATTCAAGGTTTGGTAAACCCAAAAAATGTTCTATAATATTGGTCGCATAATAATAAGGTTTATCTTCCGGGCACCGAATCAACACGAAAAAAGCTTTATGCGGGTGTAATGCTGATTCCTTTTTTAAAGATTCAATCCGTTCAAAAAAACCAGTAGAATCAAAACTCATTTTTTCCAAAAGGATGCTAGCTTTTTGGGCATGACTAACTTTACCTAAAAGCTTATATGTATGAGAATTTAGTGTGTCGATTGCTGTATGGTCAATCCATAAGTAACGGTCTTCATCCAATATTTGAATAAGAATTTGTGCTTCACCGGGTTCATTTTTAGGTGTTGGAATGTAGAGTTGAGACTCTCCCCTAACTAGTTTGATTAATACACTTGTAATAATAAAAAAAATGAGAAGTATAAAAATAAGGTCTATGAGAGAGACTAATTGTATTTTTCGATTTGCAGGCGAGAGTTTTCTGAAAGCCATATTTTTAGCTCGCAGTTCGAAAAATAACTTGAGGGATTCTGTCCTCATATAAACCGCATTGTTCAAGAATAAAATTCATTATCTTAAACTCAGTATTTTTTTCTGCCCTCACTTCGACAACAGGTCTTCCATTTTGTTTAAATACTTTTTCCTTTTCAACAAACTGCTTGATTGAAATTGCAATTAAACTGCATGCTTTACTAGTAGAAAAATCTTCATTTGATAATGACAAAAAATTGACAGGGAATGAACAAAAAGTTGAATCGTTCAATGATTTTTGGAAAGCGATATCTTCAGTCATTTCAACTTCCTCCTGGTAAGATGGCCAGAGAATATATGCAATTCTGGAACCTGTCGTATCCGGCATTATCTGAATCATTAGGTTCGCCAGCTTATCTCCCTTTAATGACAACTGGGTCATGCTACTTTTAGGGAGTGGTATTTCGGTTGCCGCCGTGGACTGAGAGGCATCGCCGGCTATAGAAAATGCGAAAGAAACAAGAAAGAAAATCAATAATAAGAAAACAACATCGATTAAACTTGTAAGTTCTAATTCCCTGGGACTATCTTCTCTTTTAAATGCCATCTTACAGTTTTTCAGTAATCGTTACGTAAATTTCTTCCCATTTCGAATAAATCCAATCTAACTTATGCTTGTAATAGTGGTAAATCACTATAAAACAAATTCCATTTGCAAGGCCAAATATGGTCGTCCAAAGAGCTTCGAAAATACCATTACTCAAAAGCTGAATTGTATTTGAGAAATCCGGGTTAGCACCTGTATTGGATAGCTGTTGGAAGGCATAAGTGATACCTGTGACCGTACCAAAAAGTCCAACAAGCGGAGCGAGCGCACCATAGTTCCAGAACCATTCAATTTTAGATTTTCTTTTCAGAACCTCAATTTCATTAGAGGCTCGATCTTCAAATGCGCGTTTAACGCCTTCAGTTGGCTTTAACCAACGGTGACCACCCATTCTGTGGATTTCGAGCCCGGCTTGAATAATTCTGCTGGTTGGGAACGGCCGAAGTCCCTCCTTCAAAGAAAATACGCCTTTTCGTAAAACCCAATTATTTACTTTTGAAAAGAACTTATTCTTTGCTTCTACAGGCTCATATATTTCAGCGATAAGGTTTTTCATATCATGCATTACACCGTTTCCATTTTGGGCTTGGCCATTATTACTTTCCCCAACAATTTCATGGAAGTTATCTTCAATTTTAATAACCAACTCACTTAGCAGATCATCTGCATTTTTTATCTTACCGTTTACCTGAACATGCTTATAATCAGGGTAAGCGATAATATCTTCAATTGTGCCTATTGCCTTGTCTCCATCATTCGTCCAGTATTCCATACATGCAACATCTACTGAAGCCAGTTTCTCAGTTGAACTCAAAGTTTCGGGAATATTGTTAACCGCTTTTTCCACGATAGTTCTGCTATTCGTTGCGATGGTTTCCCAGGCATTTAGTATGAACTTAAATTTATGTGTTAAACGATTGGCGTACGAAATATCACAACTCAGCAAGGTTGACCAAATTAATTCACGCTTGGTTTTCTTGTAAGGAAAAATGTTTCCAAGATACAAGGTTCTGGATGAGTAAAAAATGAGCACCAAAAAGCTTATCATTGCAGTTATGGACAGAAACATAAAAGCCGTCTTTCCGAGAAGAGTTGAGCGATCATAGATATCAGCCTTGCCCACCATGGCTAACTGGGCTCTACCAGGATGCAGAAAATAGAGTAAGCCATTATGTTCACCATCACTACCGTCATCACCAATGCCGACAACTATTGAGGCGACTTCTGATTCTGCAACCAACATTGCCTGAGCGTTAAATGCTTTAACTTTGAAAGATAATTGCTTACTCATTTTCACTTTAAATAAATCCAGATACTTACCATCATCTACCTCACGAATCAATGGCTGCCTTTGATCTCCATTCTCATAGACATATACTTGGTATGTAAAAGATTCATGTTTTTTAATTTGAGTATTCTCTGTAGGTGTTAGCCCTGAAATTTCTTTTCCCTTTATTTCCCACATCACACGTAAATCTGCAGACTTTGGGATTTTGAGCCAATTTTCGTGAACTTTCTTATAAGAAATATCAGAAATACTTAAGTCAAATTTAGTTTGCGCAAAGACATTGCAGGTTAACAGCCCACAAACAGCTAAAAATAAAACACCCCGTATTGACTTCATGATTAGTTCCCTTATGGTTACTTCAGCACTCTTTTAATTAAAATGATAAGTATATACTTTGTGAATTAGTGTGCCATTCGAAAAGGTTTTGATATAAGCTTGAATTAATTTTCTAACCAAAACAGTTAGGCCTTGCTGGTCGTTTGCCTCCCGATAGGTAAGCATATCTTTCACAGCAGTCTGCCCATCGGTCAAAAATTTGGCCAGATCAGACCTTGGGAAAAATCTGGGAATTTTTGCAAACTCATTAATGAAATCGTAAGACTTAATATCACTCTTCAAATAAAAAAGACAGGCAGCTTTGAGAAATAGAACTTCATCGCCAAAACTACAATCGTTGGTTATTGGTAAATATATATTTTCCGGCATCTGAGAATTATTTAAGTCAATATTTTCCAGAATTGTATAGGCCAATTTATATGAACCTTCCAAGAAAAGAACATGCCCCTGTAAAAAAAGTGAAAGATTGTTTTGATTTAGTTTCGAATCTATAACATCTACCGCCTCTCTGCCCCTGTTTTCAGAAAATAAAGCATAGGCATAAAGGTAATTCAAATTGTCGTATTTTTCCGTATCGTTAGCTTGCGCGTATTCAGCAATATTAAATCTTTTTGCCCAAAGTGTGCCACTACTTTCGTAGGAGTCAATTGCCAATTTATTTTCACCTGTCAGAATCAGGGACTGTAGATACAAAAGGAACGACCGTGCATAAGTCGCTTCATCGAAGTCACCTTTCCCGGTGTCTGCAAGTTTATACTTGTGCGAATATCCATCGTAACTTGATTTTATCTTTTCAAACTTTTTTGTCATATTGGGTGAAGGAATACCTTTTTCACTCTGTTTCTGTAGTTTTTGAATTGTTTCCAAAAATTGAAGGTCAGAAATACGAAGAGCTGCTTCGTATCGATATGCACGATTCCCGGGGTTTTTTGAATTAAGAGAAAAATTCAAATAGCGCAATACTGTCTCATTTCTGTTTATTTCAGTCAAACTCAAGCATCCAAATTCAGATAATTCGGACATTGCGTTTAGGTACCAATACTTTGCCGTAAACGGATTACGATCCATTGAAAAAGAGAACCTTTGACCAATTGCATCAAATTTGCTTTTGTCATTTGCATATGTCCAATCCCCCGAAGGCAGCCAATCATTTCCCAATAACTGTTCAGCGCTGATACTAATTCCAATTGTTAATGATTCCCGACCCGAATTGGAACCAACACGGATTTTAACCGGCCACTTTGCATTTAGAGTAGAAAAATCATATTCTAATCCATACATAACCTGGCTATCTCGTTTGCCTGGATTTATGAAACCATAATCAAAGGACATTAGTAGGCCTCGCAAAAATGCAAGTGGAGGATTCATCGAAAAACCCACTACTCCGGTTGAAGCAATTTCATCGCCTGGCAAGCCATTTTTAAATTTAAAGTTCGCCTGATTAAAATCTCTGAACATCAAGCCAACATTAAAATTGTTGCTGTAATGGGTATATTTAAATCCCAAATCCATGCTCGCAGTATTTCCATTTTCTCCGAAGAGATCCTGGGAAACCAATTTAGTTGTATAACCCAACTCCAGGTGTCCCTTGAAAGCATTCAGAAAAGAAGAGTGGGTTCCACGAAGGTTTTTTTTTATAAAAGAATTTAATGGATAAGATGCTGATAACAGTAATGCACTTTCACTTATATTATTGCCACTGCCATCAACTCTATTTGCATCTGAATCATACCGTTTGAACTCCCCTAAGGAATGCCATACTACTCCGACTCCCAATTTTAAATCTCTGGCTGCCTTTATAAACCAATTTGGATCGGTATTCTTGATAAAAAACAACCTCAAGGGAATCGCACCGCTTAAATAGTTGAACGAAGCATTTTCCTGTAATGGCAAATGCATAAACATGACGGTGGAGCCATTCTTATCAAGATTTGTTAATCCGGCCGGGTTCCAATATAAAGCACTGCCATCATCTGCAATTGACGTAAACGCCCTGCCCATGCCCAGCGCTTTCGCACCTACCCCCCAGCGTAAAAACTCTCCTGCTTGTCCTGCGCTACCCTGTGGAAAAGCATTTGAAATTAGCAATGTTGAAATTATTACAGAAAATAGTAAAGTGCGTTTCATCATTTAATTCAAACTCAAAGCAGTATTAGTTCTGCTTTACAACTCCAATTTTGAACCGGGCTTTTGTGTTAGTCCCAACACAAATATAGCCCCCATTTGCAACTATAGAGTTATCTCCGTTACGGCCATTCCAGGTAAAATCGTGGGTATTTGATTTTTCTGTAAGGGTTCTGACCAAATTCCCAAAGAAGTCGTATATATTTAATTCCGTCTCGGTTGTTTCATTCATCCGAATTGTAAGATTCTCCTGGTGTGGGTTAAAGGGATTTGGAAATGCAAACATTTTTGGTGGACTTTCCTGCAAAGACAAAACTAAGTCTGCATAGTCGCTTTCATTCCCTGCACCATCAAGGACTTTGAGTTTCAAGGTTATTTGTGTTGAATTATTTATTGCCGATTTTATATCATAGGTAATTATTTCATTCTGAGCTGTGAGTGAGTCAGGAAATGAATTTTGTTGGGTAATTACCTGTCCTTCTTCTATTATATAGTCCCAAATTTGTCCATTGTTAAAATCCCTTGCCACAATGCTCAGCTCAATTTCCCGGGAATATGTCCAAACACGACCGTTTACTGTTTCTCCGCCAGGAAAATTAAATTTTTCGATAATTGGTGAAGTATTATCCTGAATTGTACTTACAATTGATGATTGTACTCGCCTTTGCTGGCCGTCAACCCCGGTTACCCAAAAACAATACTTTTGCCCATCTTCAAGACCAGTAAAAGAATAACAACTCTCCCGGGATGGCTGTTGAATAAAAACAGAGTCATCAGCAACAGAATCACAGTTCGCGTCAATAAACACATTTAAAAAATTTAAGGAACCTCCTGTTGACCAACATATTTCAGTATCCAGGCCTTGCGTAAACTTTGGTAATGGCTGAATTGTGATGCTGGAAGCAGCAACATATTCGCACGTTAAAAAGCCTTCTTGAGTTTGGAGATTTCCCAATGAGTCGAAAGGTTGAAATTGATATGTAAAATTACCACTTGGCGTATCATCCGCTAAAATATCCTCATAGTGCCGAACATCAGGTGAAACTTCATTTACCTCCTGACCATCCCGAATTATTTTAAGTCCTGCGAATCCGCTGCAGTCGTCAATGTTGTCCGGTACCGCCCAAAGTAACATAACACCATTTTTTTCATTTATTTGGGTACACGATAAATTCGTAACCTGAGTAGGGCTTGAGTCATCTAAAAAAAAACTTATTGTATCCGACAGACTGGTATTCCCCGCAGCATCATATATTTTGGCTAAAAGAGTAATCTTTGAGCAACTTTGAGTTTCAATCACATAATTTATTTCTGTATTTAGTAGTTCGGTGCCAGGAAGTTTTTCAAAAAAACGAGGTTGACCATTTTCAATAATTTCAAGACTATCCAGGATTCCAGGTGTAAGATCTTTTGAGGAGATAGTAAGTTTTAGTTCTTGACTTGGTGTCCAACTTCGGCCGTTTAATGAAATTAAATCCTGAACATCAAAACTTACAATTTCCGGAAATGATGCATCTTGTATAGAAAAAACTGTGTCTGATAAAATTATCCTCGATTGCATATCCACAGCTTTCACCCAATATGAATAGGTTTCTCCGTCTTGCAGATTCCTAAAAACAAAACAAGTGTCAGTTACATTTTGTGAAACAGCATTGTCATAGTCGGAATTTATCGCCAGGAACACTTCATAATTAGTAATTTCATTAGAACCTCTCCAGCAAACCTCATTGGTATCGCCTGCCGTAAATTCTGGTTCAGCTACCAGTTGAATCGCGTCGAACCTTATAAAAGGACAAGTACGAACGCCTCCTAGGGTTTGAATGTTTTCAAGGGAATCAAAAGGTTGAATTTGGTAACTGAAGTTTGTAGTAGGGGTGCTTGATGTAAATATGTCAATAAATTGTGATTCATTAGCTTCTAATGTGTCAATTACTTCCCCATCGCGTAAAACTCTGTATCCGGCTAATCCAATACCAATATCATTTGAAAGTGTCCATTTCAGCTCAATTGAGTTAAGGATTTGGGAACATGATAATTCAACACTGTCTGGCGGTTGCGTATCCACGTTTACCATAATATGAGGTTGGGTAGTGGTTTTCGGAATCCTTTCATTGCCATGCAGAATAAAATTTGGTGCACAACTTTCCGGAGTATGTGTCGCATCCACCCCTTCTACCAAAAATTCGTAGCACCCATCATCCAAATTTTCATAAAAAGAGAATTGACTTTCAGTCCCAAAAACAAATCCGGAATCACTCAAGGTTCTCGAATAGGTTGAATCGGTTGCAGGAGTCCATTCTCCCTGACCACAAGTTCTTACATATAAATTTGCCTTCCAAACTCCGGCTATGTCAAATAGATCTCCTTCGACATTAATAGAGTTTAAATTTATCCAACCAGGCAAAACACTTTCAGACAATTGGGGTATATTAATATTTTTCACATCCGGCACTTCACTATCCTGATAGGAAAAAACTGTGTCCTGATATGAGCTGCAATATAATTCAAGTTGGCTATTATCAACCACCTCATCACAGTCAACTTTGCAGACAGGGACAAATAACGCAGTGCTATATGCATGATCAGTATTTTCCTGGAGAGATTCCACACTTTCTACAATTAATGAATCGTTTTCAAGGTTAACTGAACGGGGGAACTGAAATAACTCTCCAGTAGAAAGATTTCGTATTACAGTCACTACAAATGGATTCAATATTTCATTATTTGCAAAAGGAATCAAAGTTCTATCCGGTAGGTTGAAGCAGATAGTATTTCTATTTCCGGCAATATATCTTGGTTTATTAATAACCTCTGGAGCCGGAAGTACTTCATTACAGCTATCCTGGGCAGATAAACTCAAGAGCCTTTTCAAAGAAAAGTCACCCCTCTTAATGGATTGTGTAAAACCATGATGAGTAAATACCAAATTCATAAATAGAATAAATAAAAATCTATATTGCAAAATTGACCCTTCCTTGAGTACACTAAATCACTTTAAAAATATCATTTTCCTTGAAGTTTTAAAATCACCCATTATGATGCTGTAGACATAAACACCAGATCCAACGGCATTTCCATAATCATCGACCCCATGCCATTGTACACGATGTAAGCCAGGCAGTTTTTCTTCATTCAATATCGTGGATACCTTCTGCCCGGAAATATTAAAAATCTCAAGACGTACTACTTCCTGATGTTTATCAAGCTTTGGTATTGTAAAAGAAATCGTAGTGGTTGGATTAAAGGGATTCGGGTAGTTTTGAAACAACGAAAAATTCTCAGGAAGTTTTTGACCTGCCTCACTTACAGAAGTGACATCTGAAAGTGAAAAATCGCCGCAAAAAAATGTTTCTGACCAAGCACTCTCTACATTATTAGCAACTGCTTTTATGCGCCAATATATTCCTTCCCAGGGAACATCAAAGTTAAACTTGGACTCGCTTAAAGGCCCTGCCTGTATGTTTGCAATCTCATTGCCGAATAAGGAACTAAAACGGGCGCCTTCTACAAAATAGGAGATTTCTATGTCAGGAATATTATGAGTAATTTCTGACCAGAAAAGGGTTGTATCATTTATGCACCATCCGGAATCCGGTGCCGTTAGTAAAAAAGATAGTTTACATTTTGGTGCAACCTCCTGTCTGTTTCCAGCACTATCAACGGCATTTACGCTCCAACTATACTCGGTAATTGGTTCCAGAGTACTGAGGTTTCTTTCAATATATTGATGATTGAAAGTACGGCTAGTGTCTGTACTAACAAGAGAATCATTTCTGAAAATCTCATAGTACCAGGTGCCACTACAGTTGTCTGTTACATCATTCCAGCTCAAGTAAATATTAACCACTCCCTCGGTTCCGAAAATCGGTGCTTTTATAGAATCAATTGTGCATTCAACAAGTTCGGGCGGAGTAAAGTCGAACGATGCAGGTTGAATAATAAAGTCAGTGTATTCAGTCGACCATGGGGAGAAGTGCCCCCACCTATCCTTGGCGCGAACTCTGCTATAGAGCAAGTTGTTTTGGTTAGTTACAAATGGGTAATGCTGTTCTCCAATAAATGTAAAAGACTTCTCTTTACCCAAATTAACAGTTGTTTTTTTGAATACGAAATTTGAATCAATACTAATTTCAATTTGTACACTATCTGCACCAAAGCTATTTTGCGAAGGAATTTTATTCTCAAGAACCCAATTCCATTCGATACGAACACTGTCCTTAAAGCATTTAGGGTTATATTGTTTAATTTGAGGGGTAAACAACCATTTCGGGTTAAAGTCAACAATCTTGGTCGTTCCAACAATCGATCTTTGTAACAATGAGTCTATAGAAAATACATCGATTTCATGTGAATAATCAATATCCCTGCCTGTTATTAAAAAGGTATCAGCATTTGTAACATGAATAGAATCAACTAACCCGTTCATGCTTTTTTCATGCCACCTCACTAAAAAGGTATTAATTGCATTCTGTGAAAAATCCCCCCACTCAACAAAAATTTTTCCTGTTGAAGAATCCGGATGAACCGGCAAAGCCTGCACATTAAACTCAACTGTTTTGGGAGGATTTTGGTATGGCACAGTCAGGTATTCAGAAAATGCACTTTCAAAAACTTGGGCACATTCTTGACCCAACTCATTAACCACAACTTCTTTAATTTTAAAAATATAATTATGCTTGGGAGTAGGCGAAAAATAAGTTGCGCACTGCTGATTAAATACAGTTAATGTCTCAAACGGCACCAGACTAAGTGAATCCTGATGAATTTCTACCGTAACTTCATAGGCATCATCATTCTTAACGCGTGGACTAACACGTTCCCAGCAAATAGTAATGTCCTTGTCTGTAATTATAGTATCAGAATTTTTAAAGGTTGGAGGACGATTGGGGTAGGCTGCTACAACATTGGTAATTTCAGACTCCAGTCCAAAGCAATCGAACGCTTTTACCCCGTAGTAATTACACTGATAATTAATCAACCCCGCATCAAACTCATGCACCCACGTTAAACTATCAGCAGACAATCTTGCAATTGGCTCTTCTGGTATTTCCTGACCCTCAACCCAGTTATAAATTTGAAATTCAATAATATCTGCAGTATCAGGATGAAACCACGAAAGCATAATATTTCCTGATGTATCTTTAGCTCGTTCTGCAACAATATTTTGAATATTGGCAATTGAAGTTTTTTTTCTAAAAGTTATGGTGTTTGAGTAAAGCGCTTCTACAACATTGATGTAATTGGCAAGAAGCTTGACCTTATAAACACCATCACCAAGCTCGAGCGGGCAATTAAACGAAACTGCATCAGAGTTTGAAATATTTTTTATGAGGCTACCTTCAGGACCATTAATCTCAATTTGAAAACCTACCACCCCGGGCTCGTCAAAATGGCCCCATTGAATTCTCAAAGTGTCGACTTTTGTGCCTTGTAAATCGCCCAAGCAAGAGGTCAATTGTGATGGCTTTGCATAAATCCGGGGGCTAATAAAAATGGGTACACTTGCAACCCAATCTGTGTCTTTATCAGTTCTTGAATTGTTTACAAAATCTACTGATCCTATTTTATAATAAACGACGCGATTACTACCCGTGAGTACTGTAAGATCGTCACAATGGGTTGTTATTCCACCGCTAATACTGTCAATTTTAGTGTAATTAACGCCATCAAGGCTTCGATAAACTAAGTAGGATTTAATGCCACTAACCGGATCCTGTGCATTCTGCCATCTTAACTCAACACATTTTTTTTCAGTGGTTATTACTCGGGCTGTCAAATTACTTATATCGCTAGGGGGGAAAACATCTTGTATTGAAGATTTAATTTCAGACCAGCCACTTAGGTTATTAAACCGATCTTTTGCTCTAACTCGATAAAAGTATTTATGCCCATTTACAAAATTAGGATCCTCAGAGTTCGGTTGAAGCAAGAATGTGTGACATAAGGAATCCTTGGGAAACCATTCACTACGAAAAGTGCGACCCGGCAGACTAACACTTTCTTCCAAATCAAAAAACTTAAGACTATCACGCACAGCTTCATACTTTACTGAGTCAGCAGTTGCAATATCACCGCATTCAGGGAAAACAGTACAAATTGTGTTAAAATCCCCTTTTTTGAAATTTATTCCGGAATCAGGGTCTTTAAAGTCAAACCATTTAGTAATGACAGGAATGCATGGAGGCGTTGCATCCAGAGTAATGGGTTTTGAGTCAATACCAACCGCCAGATTACCAACAACATCCACAGCATCCACTCTGTAAATGAATTGCTCACCCGAAAAATCAGTATTTATCTGGTCAGTAAATGTATGCATATTCTGAAAAACTGGAGAACTACCTAAAGTAAGGGTTTCTAAAATGGCCAGATACATTTCCGGCGCAATTTCTTCAAAATCAGCACCTTTTGCAAAATTACCTCCGAGTACAACCTCGCCTCTTTGGAAATCTTTGTAATAAATTTCGAATGGCCTCTGAATATTTGAGAGTGAAATCGTGCCATCCGACTTTTCAAAACTGGCAAGCCAATCAGGTACTCTAACCATTCCTTTGTCATAACCAATGTAAACTCTGGTAGGCTCTGAAACCAAAAAACTTATAAACTTTTCACTTTTATTCCACCGGTCTTTTGAATTTGTTCGTAGCCAAACAGACCCTTCTTTAAAATATGGGATACTCTCCAGTTTATTGGGTTTGTCCAAAAAATAAGGTTCTCCCACATTTCGAGATTCCGGCAGTAAATATTCCGGGCTTAATTCTTTTACAATTTTGGGATAGATGTTTCCAACGACCATAAACTCCGCATCACCGACAGCTTTTCTGTTTACTATAAACTCTTCGATATAACTAATTTGATCTAAAGAATTTTTGTCCCAACCAATTGAAATAGTTCCATCATTTTTAAAATTTGAGGTATCGACTAACACTGGTTTGGGAGGGGAGTTGTCCTGTGTAGAAAAAACGGTATCTGAAAAAAGTTCAACAAATTCATCCTTTTTCTCAACAAGTGCCTTTATATAGTAACCATATCGTATACCTTCAGTCAGGTTTTCAATAGTCTCGGTAACTATACTTGTGCCGTCCCCCACAAATGTACTAGTAATTACGTTTTCTTTAGTTCTTAAGTTTTGCTCCGGGAAAAAAATTAATTCCTGGTTGAAGGCATTTAATGGAACCCACTTAATTTCATTAATAAGATTAGGAGAATAAACAGGTTCATCTAATATTTTGGGTACCACCACCAGATTAAAATTAACTGTTCTGCTTGCAGAGCCAAATGCTCTGCTGTATTCTGCAATTAAGCTAAAACTATATTGTCCGGCATCATTTATTTGAGGAGCTAACATCAGTAAGTATGAAGAAGTACATGGCAGCTTTTTACAAACTGAAGTTTGATTGCTTAGTTCAGTAAGAATGCCAGGATTGTTTTCTAATCTGAAATTAATCTCTCCAAAGCTGTCAAGCACATCAGCACGAATTATAATCAATAAAGAATCCTCGGCGGCCAATCTTAACAGGGGTGGGGCACTCGAATGCATTTTGAAATTTTCAAGAGAAATTATTGAATTCGGGCTGGGGGAAGTTTGAACACGCCAAAAATTGGGTTCGGCACTAACTCGTTCAAGACTTGAATCAAAATCAGGACGTTTAATATCGACTACACCAACATCACCGTTATTATCAATTAATCTATTATTATTAGAATTATTGCCGTAAATTACTACATCAACAGGGATTGTCTGTGGTTGAACATCCTTTGCCCGTGTCTTATATAATGCTACACCATCGGCTGAGTTATGACCGTCAGCGAAGTCCGGATTGAAGTTATTCCCTAAATCAAATTTAGGGTTTCCGTTGGTTGCATCGCTGTTTAGCCCACCAACAACAAAAAAACTATGCGGTTCGATACTGCCGGAAAGCTGAATTAGTGTCTGAATATAATTCTGATCTACGCCGGCGTTACCTGCACTTCCTATTGAATAACTTGAAAGATCAACTACTTGATTACTTCTGTTGTATAACTCGACCCATTGCCAGCTATCATTCTGGTTTGATGATCTAACAAAAACCTCGCTGATTAGAATGTTACCTTCTGGCGACGGATTTTGAGACAAAACTGCTGACGAGCACAAAAACATCAACAACATAACTTTTGAAAGGACTCGTCCAATCATAACAACTTCCTTAGGCTTTAATTAATATAAACTACATTTACAACTTTTATTAAAGCCTAATATTTAGCCTGATAACATGGTCATAATATTATCCCCCAGGATGTAAGACGAAGATGAAAAAACTAATGGAAGGAAATAGTTAGATGATATAAAGAACAATCAGAGTTAAAACTAGATATAAACAACATATGGTTTGTAATAATTGCTAAATATAGATAAGCGATCTGTAAAAATTCTAGCTTTTTACTGATGTTGTTTTAAATCACCGCGCAATATATAGTTTTTACTGAAAGATGTCAAGATATTTGTTAAGAATTTGCGTTTTCTTTAAAAATATTACGTATATTTGTGCAAGGCTTGTTTCCAAAATAATCCCGAGACCTGACCGGGATCAGACACAAATATTTGTATATTCAAAACTTAAACAATTTCATTATTTATTTTGGATACTATATAATGCGTAAAAAATGTATAAGTGAATCTTACGAAATAAATACTTTTTTGCAGATTTATATATTAATTCTGATACTTAGTTTTTCTTTTTAGGGCAAACTATGAAATATTTGCAATTTCAATCAACTTTCCTATCTGGGTTTCATTTCCCAGAACTATTAATACATCCCCTAATTGAAGGATAGTATTGGCATCTGGATTGACTTTCATGGGCTGCCCTTCTCTGTAGTAAGCAATAACTAACACACCGGTTTTGGCTCTAACATGAATATCTTTCAAAGAATTACCTATAAAATGACTTTCAGGGCCGATTTCAATTTCTTCAAGCCTCAAAGCTAATTCATGGTCGGTCATAATAATATCAAGAAAATTCACAATCTTAGGTCTTAATAACACCGAGGCCATGCGAATACCACCAATTTCTGCAGAGCTAATTACTTTATTAGCCCCTGCTCGTAGAAATTTCTGGATGGAAGCCTCATTTGCAGCTTTTGAGATTATTGTAAGATTGGCATTAAAACCTCTTGCAGTTAAGGTTATAAAAACATTTTCCGAGTCATCTGATACGGCTGCAATTAAACCTTTTGCCGCTATTACGCCAGCTTTTAGTAGTACATCGTCTTGAGTTGCATCACCGCATATGACTAGCTTGCCTTCATCTTTCAACTTATCTACAATTTCTGGATCCTTTTCAATAATTAGAACCTTACTATCCCCTTTAAACAATTCTTTTGCAGCATGACTTCCCTCACTTCCATAGCCGCAAATGATAATGTGCTCATTAATATTGTCCATAAGTTTTTCCATTTTACTGGTTCTGAAAATTTCCCTTAACTCACCTTCAATGAAAAAGGCGGATAAGTTCCCTATCCCATACCCCACAGTACCAAATCCAACAATTATTAAAACTATTGTAACCATTCTGCCGTTTGGAGAAAGTGGATGTACTTCTTGAAACCCAACTGTCGATAAAGTAATTATTGTCATGTAAAATGATTCGGAAAATGTCCAACCTTCGAAAGCAGCATAACCCACCGATCCACCTAGCAATAGTATGATTAGAAGAAGTACCGATAACAACACTCTCCTGAATGAACTGAATTTTATCGACCATCTTTGTATTTTTTTCGCAAAGTCCATGTACCACTAATTCCTAATCTGTAGTTATAATTACAAATTTGTATCTAGAGTTTCCGCAAAACATTGTAATGTAACTAAATATAAATAAATAAGTTGATTATGGTTTCAACATGCATAATATTTTAGTATTGTACGTAATTACTGAAATTTTTGCTTAAAGAAAACTAATTTTAAAACAATAATTGCAACAACTATCTTAAACCCCTTATAATCTGATCTTATGGATAAACCAATTGCACTATCTGTTCTTTTCATTTTTATAATTTGCGCAATCTCCGCTTTCATATTTTCGCCATATTTATGGCCGACCTTAGACAATATAGCAATGTTAAAACCAAATGAGCAAGCTTCCCTTCAAATTGAAACCGCTAAATTATTGCTAATGGCTATTGGTGGTGTGTCTATTATATTTGCTCTTTTTTTGATTTACAAACGAATTTTAAATCTCGAACAAAGCCTAAAATTAACACATGAGGTTCAAGCTAGCAATAGATTTGCCAAGGCTATTGAACAACTCGGAACATATAAATTAGAAATCCAACTTGGGGGGATTTTTGCGCTTGAAAAAATTGCACACGATTCCTTTTCGGACCATTGGACCGTAATGGAAGTTTTGACTGCTTATGTTCGTGAAAATGCCAAACTATTATCCGAATCAAAACTCAACAACCATAATCCAAACCATTTGGTATTAAATGGCCAGAGCAATGGTAAACCAAAGGACAAGGTTCCTTCCGATGTTCAGTCAATTCTAACGGTAGTAGGCCGTAGAAGTTGGATTGAATTAGAAAGAGAAAATATGCGTGTGCTAAACCTAAGAATGACTAATTTATCACATATTGATTTACGAAGAGCCATCCTGGAAAGAATAAATTTACGAGGCTGTAACTTAGAAGATGCAAATTTAGCTGAAACCAACTTATCTGGCGCATTTTTGGGTGAGGCCAATCTAAAAAATTCAAACTTGGTAAAAGCCAATTTAGTGGGCGCGAATTTGGTTGGAGCAGATTTAACAAATGCAAACCTGAAGGGAGCAGATCTACGGGGCGCAAATTTAATGAGAGCAAAACTTGGGGATGCCAAACTTGCAGGGGCTCAACTGGAGGGTGCAAATTTAACAGAAGTTGATTTGCAAAAGGGCAATTTGTGTGGAGTCTCTCTAAAAAGTACAACCCTTACAAATACAAAATTAAACAAAGTGAGGTATGACTACGACACAATCTTTCCAGATTGGCTAAATCAAGATCTCAAGGAAGAACTTAAAATGTCATTTGTAAGCTCATAAACTCTTCAGCTAGAAGACTTGTTTTAAAAAAGCGACCATGTATTTTTCGAGAGGAAGCCTATCCCGGTATTAAACAGTATACTGCAATAGGCTTCCATCAGCCCAATATTCCCTAAAATTTCAAATTACCTAATATTTTCAGAAACGGCTCAATTGATAAAATAAATCCAATCTCTGTTGCCTGTTCATTCTGGTATTGTTTTTTGAATTTGGGGACTAGGTACTTTTATTAAAAAAATAGGCTGATGACGTGAGGTTGTCTCCCGAGGCCCTCGACTAACGAGCGGGTACCTGGCGGGCGCCAGTATGAGTACCCAAGTGCAAGTCAGCTGCCACCAGCCATAATTTTTTCAGAATCAATTTATGACTCTGAAGTTAGTAGCGGGGAAGGGATTCGAACCCCCGACCTTTGGGTTATGAGCCCAACGAGCTACCAGGCTGCTCCACCCCGCGGTAAGCACCAAAATATAAGAAAATATTATATAAAGTCAAGACATTTCGATATTACTTTAATATTCTTTCAATAAAGTTACACTAAAGTAAAAAATATAACCCACCGATAATCTTATTGACGATTTTTTAGTAAATATTAGCTCGGGTAATTGACTATGCAAAATGTAATGATAGTAGATGATGAAGAAGATATCGTGCAATTGATGTCAGAAACTTTGAATCTCTGGGGCTACCATTCTGTAACTGCCTACGATGGAGAAGAAGCATTTCAAAAATTTCAAAAAGAGCCAATAGACTTAGTGATAACCGACTTAAAGCTACCGAAAGTCAATGGAGTAACTCTGTTAAATAAAATTAAGGACATTGATAATTCTACAGAAGTAATAATGTTTACCGGCTACCCTGAAGTTGGCTCTGCATTAGATGCGATGAAAAGCGGTGCCTTTGATTATTTAACAAAACCTGTTGACTTAAATGAGTTGAGACTAAAAGTTGAGCGTGGACTCGAAAAGAAAAATATGGGTAAATCCATCCGTACACTTAAAGGGTTGAATTGGGCAATGATAATTTCAATTCCAATATGGCTGTCTTTAGGCGTTTGGATAGCTTATTTGATGAAATAACTTTGTAATAACAAGTCAGGCTCTGGCATCATCGTCTTTTTTGAGGAAAAATTAAAATTAATATTAAACCAGCAATAAAACCTCCTATATGCGCCCAAAAAGCAACTCCCCCACCTTCGCTTCCATAGGTTCCTAACCCGCTAATTACTTGTAAAATAAACCAAATACCAAGCACATACAAAGCTCTAATTGACCGGACAAATAAAAACCAAAAAACAGGAAAAATAACAACTACTTTTGCCTTAGGGTATTTAATAAGATATGCACCTAAAATACCGGCTATCGCCCCGCTCGCACCAACCATTGGTATATCTGAAACTCCGCCCAAAAAAATATGAGCAAACACAGCAAATAAACCACAAAAAATATAAAAAACAATGAAGCGTAAATGTCCAAGATAACTTTCAATATTATCCCCGAAAATCCATAAATAGAGCATGTTTCCACCAATATGTAAAATGCCACCATGTAGGAACATAGAAGTTAGAAGCGTTTCAAGTCGTTGCCCTTGAATAATGAATGATGGAATGGCTCCAAACTTACCGATGACATTATCAAAACCAAACTTAAATTCGAAATAAAATACGGCAATATTTATGATGATTAACGCAACGGTCACAAAAGGAAACGATGAACGAGGATTATCATCTTTGATGGGAATCATATTAATTATTCTTTTTAGTCAATCCAGAAGTTTGATTTTTTTACAGCTGCATTTTTACACATATCCAGCGCCATAACCAGAATCTCATGCTGCCCGCTCAAAAGAGGTTTCTCGACCCGGTAGAACAATCTATCTCTTTCTGGATCATACTCGGCGATAATTTTTCGTCCATCAAGACGCATCTCAAGCTGCTTTTCACTATCAATTCCCGAGTGTTTATCTTTTATACTTACAGAAATGAAAGGCGATGCGTCTTTTAATCTTGCTCCATTAGCAGGAACCAAGTTTTTTATTTCTGGTGCGATATCATCTATTGCTAAAGTGAAATCTTCAAGACTGAGTACTTTTGCTGATATTGTTTGCGAAGCTTCATCAAGTTGATTGTCGATATAAATCCATTTGTCTTTTCTGGTTTCTTTATAATAAACGCCTAGTTTTTCAGGATTTGAGCTTTTTGGATAACGAATATGAACATAAGCACCTCCTTTCAAAAGTGCATCTTGGGGTTGAATCTTGTAAATATTGCTCACTTTTTTTAACCCCGGAATTAAGGTTAAACTATCCGTTTCCATTCGTGTATAAATTGGCTTAAATAATGAATTAGACCAGAACTTCACAAAGCATTTCTCGTCTTCAGAGCTGACACGGTTTTTAGTACCAACATCAACTTTTTCTGCCACAAATTGTTCAAAAAAGGAATGTTGCTCATCATTTAAATCAAAAACCGTAAGCAAAAGCGAGTGCTCTTTTCCATTGAACTTATTTAAATTTATCTTGCCTATATACTTTTTTAGATCAGTTTGGTGAATTTCTATTTTCGATTCATCCCATCGGCCTGGATATAATACTGCTTGTGGTTTTCCCCAAAGCACATTTTTTGTATCAATAGTAAGCTTAACATAGTCATCGTAGTAATCATAATTAATAGAAAGCTCAGGTACTGGCAAATCAGAATTGTTGCTTTTTTCTACATAGAAATAAGGATAGGAGTCGATGCCAAATTGGTCTTGCCCAATAAGCCTTAACAGGGTGGTAGATTGAGGTTGTTGTCCACCTATCAAAATATTGCTACCAGGTTGCATGCTATTTTCTGCCCGACTGGCGCCACCTCTTTCCTGATTAAATATTTCAAAATTAGTAAATTCGACATTTAATGGCTGCCATTTCGTTCTGCTTAATTGATATGCATTTAGATCTTGTAACTGATTCAAATTATTAGTGATAATATTATTGAGAACAAGATCATTTTGTTCATTCCTCTTAATGACTGGCCGAATTTCAAAAGCAGAGCCAATTCGAATTTTACCACTAATTTCAGTTGTGTTGTTGAAAAAATCTTTCACCTCAATCCTGAAATCATGCTCACCCGGAAAAAGAGATCCTGATTCAAATCTACCTGATCTGCTTTGTGATTTTGTAAATAGTTCTGGTCTTGAATTTAACGAAATGCTTTTTAGGACACCCCCCCAGATTTTGTTTGGTGAATATATATTTCTTTTGTTGTTATTATCCTTATAAAGCTTGTAAAATCGACCATGTTTTCTCCTGCTCAAGCGATAATCCCGCTCCAATTCAACCATTGGATTATTTTTGAAATTTACGCGATCATATTTATAACTGAACTTTAAAATGTCATCGACATAAAGTTTCAGACTGTATACACCGAAACGGTGGCGCATTTTCGAGGCCTTATCGTATGTTCTAACCCCAATCCCAACATTGCCTGAAATTATGATAGGTTCCCCCACCTCGTACTTACCCGGACTGACCCATTGCGGAGAAACGATAACGGGTTCATAGTCACCATTAACTTCAGAATCAAAATCAAGCGGAGAAAAACTAACGCGTGTTACAATCGGGCTAATCTTATCTGGCAGAGCGTAGCCCTTCAATAAGGGATTAGTGGGGCGGTTAGATTTGTCCCTTATTTCGAAATGCAAATGAGGCGCGCCGATCCCCGTCTGCCCGGTATATCCTATAATATCCCCTTGCTTCACAGGTACAGTGTTTGACTTCAAAAACATGTTTATACGATATCGCTTTAAGCGCTTTTGCTCAGCCTTGACCAATTTCTCGATTTTATCATTAAATTTTTGCAGATGGGCGTAGACGGCAGTTTCCCCTGTATCCAATTTTAAATAAACGGCGCGACCGTAACCATAGGGTGAAACCGTAATACGCCATATATAGCCTTCTCGAATTGCAAAACATTTATAGCCTGTCTTACCCCATGTTTTTATATCCAAACCCATGTGGAAACGACGAGCGCGATATTCACCGAAGGAAGAAGTTAAGTAACGGCTTGCGTCTGTTGGCCATAAATATCCAGTTGATTCTGTGGATTGATTGGGGGTCGCACCAGCAAAAAGCGTTAAACTACTGCAAAAAACTACAGCACCGATAAAAAACTTACGCATAACTTTCACCCATTTTTATGTTCTTTAGCACGTCGGGCTTATCCGTGATAATCACATCGACGCCATCCGCAATGAGTCGTTTCATCAATTCAGGAGAGTTCACTGTCCAGACAACACAACTATAACTGTTGCCTAACACCTTATTTATAAAATCTGTCGATGCCATACTTCTGCCCATGTGCATTGCGTTTGCGCCAAGAATACGAGTAAAAAAAAATGGCAATTTGCCGAAGATAGATTTTTTCTCAAAAAGAAACCCACGAAGAATACTCTCATCAACTTTTCTTAATTTT